>CANJJY010000242.1 GCA_947474445.1 Oligoflexaceae bacterium | reverse complement strand
TGACGGTCTCGACGGGCTAGCGATAGGCCCCGTCATGACTACAGCTGCTTGTTTTGCGGTTCTCTCATACGCCGGCGGAAATTTTAAAGTTGCCGAATATCTTCAGCTTCATTTCCTCCGTGATACCGGCGAACTTGCCATATTCTCTGCATGTTTGATCGGAGCTGGAATGGGCTTCCTTTGGTATAATACTTTCCCAGCTCAAGTCTTTATGGGCGATGTGGGTTCGCTTCCCTTGGGAGGAGCTCTTGGTTCCATCGCTGTTTTTACTAAGAATGAGTTTCTTCTCGTCATCGTCGGTGGAATATTTGTGATTGAAGCGCTGTCTGTTATCACCCAGGTAGCCTCTTTCAAACTGACAGGAAAGCGTATTTTTAAAATGGCACCCATTCACCATCACTTTGAATTAAAGGGATGGCCTGAGCCACGCGTAATCGTACGCTTCTGGATTATTTCAGTTATCCTCGCCATCATCGGACTTATGAGTCTCAAACTGCGGTAGGAATGATCATGTCCAAGCATACCTTAATCGTTGGAGCTGGGCGTTCAGCTTACGGAGCGGCGCGTCTTTTACAAGCGCAGGGCAAGGCCGTGCGAATCTCCGATGTGAGCGCCAAATATCCACTTGAGATCGATGCTATAAAAAAATCCGGCATCGATATCGTCATTGGGCCTCAAACCCCAGAACTTCTTAACGAAGCCGACAGCTTAATTGTGAGTCCCGGTCTTTCCCCCGACATACCTCTGCTTGAAGCTGCTCGAGCCAAAGGTTTAAAAATCCGGAGTGAAATCGATATTGCTCTCGCTGAATTCGATGGTCAGGTTATAGGTGTGACGGGTACGAACGGCAAGTCAACAACGACCAGTTTGATCGCTCATATGCTTCAATTTCTAGGCCTTTCAGCTACAGCGAGTGGTAACATTGGTTTGCCTCCCAGTCTCCTTATTGCGGAAGGACGAGCACCAAAAACCTTCGTCCTTGAACTCTCTTCCTATCAACTTGATTTCTCACAGGCGATTGTCAATCGGGTCGGTGTTTTCACTTCTTTTTCCGAAGATCACATGGAACGCCATAAAACGATGGAGAACTACTTTGCCGCTAAATGGAGGCTACTCGAAGCAACCGAAAGCAGCGGTTTTTGCGTAGTTCCTGCCTTCGTCTTACGTTATGCTAAGAAGTTTAAGGTCAAAAGCCTAAAGGCGCGAGTAGCACAGATCTTGGTTGATGATGAACCGGCCGTTAAAGGAATTGCTGGCCCATTGATTCGACTTTCAACCCATACGGGAGAAGTACGTGGCGATGGGATTCGAGGCGTCAGGCTCTTACCACCGAATTTGAGCTTTCACAATCAGCTCAACATCCTCATGGCCGCGCTTTCTGTGCAAGCTATTCAAAGCACACATTGGGACCGCTGCATGGAATCCCTTGAGACATTTGCTTGGCTTCCGTTTAGGTTTGAAGAAATTGGGAAATTTCAAAAAAAACCCATTTATAACGACAGCAAATCAACCAACGTCGAATCAACGTTAGTTGCTTTAAAAAGCCTTCAAGAAAAATCTATTCTTATGCTCGGCGGCTACCCTAAGGGAGAAGCCTTCCATGCAATTGCCGAATATACTGATCGGATTCAAACGGTGATAGCTTTTGGGCAAGCGGGGCCGCGCATTGCAAAGGATCTCGCCAGTCTTAAACCACTCGTTTTTTCGACTCTACGTGAAGCCCTTCAACACCTCCCTTCTCTCCTTCAGGAACAGCCTGCTCCCTTGGTTTTTTCACCTGCTTGCTCAAGTTTCGATGAATTTCAGAATTTTGAGGAGCGGGGCCGATTTTTCAATCAGCAAATGATTTCGATGTTGGATCCCAACTGAAAGATGCGCCGAAAAACGGTGGGATTTGGTAGACTTGGAAGGAGGGAATGAATATGGAGCAACCAAAGAACCTGGGCCGATTCTACCGAAATGCTATGCTTTTCACGGTTCTCATGCTTTGCTGCATCGGATTGCTTCTCATTTACACTTCCTCAAGCATTCCCGCTGAAATTAATTTTCATGATTCCCTTTTTTTTGTTCGCCGTCAGGCAAGCTTTGCGCTGGTTGGTTTTGCCGCCATTGCAGTGCTTCAATGGCTGCCGCTTCGTTTGATCGAAAAGTTTACCTTACCTTTACTTTTTTTGAGTATCCTGCTGCTTGCGATGACTTTTATTCCAGGCCTCCAACATAAGGCCAATGGGGCAGCCCGGTGGCTTAAGATTTTTGGCGTTAGTTTTCAACCGACCGAGATCGGCAAACTCGCGCTTATCTTGTTTTTAGCAAAAAATCTAAGTCGTCCCTCGGTGCGTCTCGATAAAAACCCGCAAACGATTATTCCGAATCTGTTCGTGCTGGGGGTATTTGCCAGCTTTTTAATGCTGCAGCCAGATTTCGGCTCGACGATGGTCTATGCCAGTATATCGATCCTGATGCTCTACGTCGCAGGCCTCCCCTATCGTTATATTCTCGGTGCTCTGACCGTAGGGGTTGTCGCAGTCATAGCAGCAATCATTCACGCGCCATATAGACTCGCTCGAATCACAAGCTTTCTCAACCCATGGGAAACGATACAGACCGGCGGCTTTCAGATTGTGCAAAGCTATCTTGGCTTTCATAACGGCGGAATTTGGGGGCTTGGACTTGGGGAATCACGACAAAAGTTGTTTTTTCTCCCTGAGGCACACACAGATTTTATTCTATCGGTGATAGGTGAAGAAACGGGTTTGATTGGCGTCTTTTTGGTGGTGTCATGCTTCGCATATCTAGCATGGCTTGGCTCTAAAATAACTGCTTTGCAAACAGAATCTTACCGAAAATTTCTGGCCATGGGACTAAGCTCTTTGATTTCTATCCAGGCTATCGTAAATATGGGGGTCGCCATGGGTTTGCTACCTACCAAAGGTATGTCTCTACCTTTCGTTAGTTTTGGCTCGAGCTCACTCCTGAGCTTTTTGCTCATGGTAGGAATTCTTGCAAAACTGGCGATAAGTGCGGAACCGAATCATGCAAAAGGCCCCTCCTAAACGTCTACATTTTATTGGCATCGGTGGAACGGGCATGCGGCCTTTAGCCGAGATTGCCATTGCTGACGGGTACCTCGTATCAGGTTCCGATCAATCAGCTTCCGTGAGCACGGCCTTTTTGGAAAAAATGGGAGCTCAGATAACCATCGGTCACAGGCCTGAGGCCTTACCCACGGAGCGCTGTACCCTCGTTCTCTCAAGCGCCATACCTCCTGACAATGCCGAATTAAAGTTAGCTCAGGAGAAGTCTTGGCCCATGATCCATCGGTCGGATCTTTTACGGGAACTCATGCAGGGGCGCCAGGCTATCTGTGTAAGTGGAACTCATGGCAAGACTTCGACGACGGCAATGCTGGCTTTTATGTTAGAGGCCTTGGGCGAAGATCCACGCGCAGCGGTTGGCGGTGAAATGGTAGACCGCGAGAGTTTTGCCTTGTTGGGTAAGGGGCGATTTTTTGTCGCTGAATGCGATGAATCGGATGGCAGCTTTCTGAAGTACGATCCCTATATTTCAATTGTAACTAATATTGACCTCGACCACCTCGATTACTATAAAGATCTCGAGGGACTAAAAGCGGCTTTCCTCCAGTTCGCGCGGAAAACCGCTGTCGATGGTTGTGCCATCTTTGGGTGGGATAATGCCAGCGCCAGGGAAATCGCTCATCAGTATCAAGGTCACCGACTCAGCTTTGGACAAAGAATTGGTTCCGAGGTTCGGTCGTTAGCGTTTCGTAGCTTAGGTTTTGAAGCTCACTATGAAGCGATCGTACATCAGGAACTGGTTAGAGACCACGCTCCTCTCGTAGGCCGGTATAATTTGCAAAATATCCTCTGCTGCCTGGCAGTGGCTTCCTTTCTTGAACTGGATATTCAGGCAGCCGCCGCTTCCTTGCGACACTACCCTGGAGTCAAAAGGCGGTTTTCGCTAGTGTCGACTGTCGACAAAGTCAAAATTTTCGATGATTACGCCCACAACCCCGGCAAGATTCGATCCTGTATTGAGGGAGCACGCGAAGCCTTTCCCAATGATCGGCTGATCGTGATATTCCAACCCCACAGATACTCGCGCCTCGAAACTATGTATAATGAACTTATGGGTTCTTTCCGTGCCGCAGATGAGGTTTTTGTTCTCCCCGTCTACGCTGCCGGCGAAACCAGTCAACGCGATTTTTCACCAAGCAGTTTGGCCGAGGATATGCGTCAGGCCAGTGGCGTGAAAGCTAACGCTTACGACCACGTGGCGCTGGGACGTCTCCTTCAACACCCCAGTGAGTCCACCGTTCTTATCACTGTGGGTGCTGGAGATGTGTGGCAGCTGGGCTTAGAGTGGAAGGATTTTCTGCATGAGCAAGCGGCGCAAAAAAAAGGGACTCCTGGCGGCACAAAAGCCTAAGCGGCGTTGGTCGCTTTTTGCGCGTTTTTGGAAAATTTCACTTCTCGGCTTCCTTCTTTCCCTCAGTCTTGGCTGGACCTATATCTGGTTGCAAAAGCACCCAGCTCAGAGGCTCTCGTCTCACGAGCGCCCGCAACTCGTGGCCGATAAAGATTTGAGCCCTGATGATCAAGTCCGTATTCGCGATGCCTATCGGCATCTTTCAGAAGTTACCCCAGAAACACTAGCTCCTCTGGCCTTGGAACTGCATCAGAGCATGGGCCTTCGCAGTATCAACGTCATTCAAACGAAGCCCTTCCAAATTCATGTCGCAACCGAGCCCTTTGTTGCTGCTATGGTGGTCGAACTCGATATGTGGCGGTTTGTAACAGACGACGGCATCGTCTTTGGTCAAACAACTGAACGAGAGGTCCAAACGCTTCCCGTGTTAAAGGGTTTGGATCGGAAAGCGCCCCTGGTCCGGTCGCCAAATGGAACGATTGTACCGAGTAGCGGCAACCAAAGAATTATCGATGACACCCTTCTCGCCATCTCCGAGGGAAAGCGATACAATATTGAATATAGAACACTGTTATATGATGACTTTCGGGGGCTAGCGGGTGAATTGCAGGAACCTGCCTATAAGGTCACTCTCGGGTTCACTCCCTATTCCAACAAATACTTGAAACTGGAAAAAATCCTGACCAGCCTCAAACAGCGAGGCCTTACTTCCGCTACCATAGAACTCGACTATAAAGGCAAGGCCTTTGTAAAAGAGACAGTACTCTAGTTATTAGGAATGAGCCGTGCATCCAAAGAATCTCTTTGCCCTCGATCTTGGGACCACGAAGTTTTGTATCGCGGCACTCATGTGGACGCAGGACAAGCCACGCCTAAAGCTCATCGATATCCCCGCTGATGGTATGCATCGGGGAATGGTCGCTGACTTTAGCAAAGCTGAAAAATGTCTAAAAGAGCTAATCGATAAAGCAGAGAAGGAACTTGACGTTCTTATTGACAAAGTGATTGTCGGTGTGGCCGGCTCTCACCTTCGCAGTCATCTGACCCAACATACAGTCATGCTTCAACGTCAAAGCTGCCAGCACCGGCATTTAAAGCGCATGCTCGAGGAAGTTGAGAGCAAGGAAGAGGTTCCTTTTCGCGAACTCCTCCACTGCGTGCCGGTCGGGTACCGCATCGACCAGCGCGAGGAAGTCGAAAATCCCCTAGGCTTTTCCGGCAATGAAGTAACGGGTCGCTACTTTATAATCGATTCAGACAAAGACTATCTCAAAGACCTTATTCGCATTTGCAACAACAATGGACTCGAAGTCCACCGCCTCTATTCCGAACCTTTTGCTTCGGCCTCCGTTTCCGTCGATGATGAGGCTAAACGCCTGGGCCTCGCCATTGCTGACATTGGCGGTGGAACGACTGATGGGATTGTGTTTCAGAATGGCAAACCCGTCGATGCCTTTACAATCAACATTGCAGGATCGATGATGAGCAAAGATCTTGCCGTAGGTCTCGGTCTGCCGATTCGTGGAGCGGAGACGGTGAAGCACGAACACGGCTTGCAGTACTACGGGGAACCAAGAGAGACCCGTCACCAGCTCGATCCCATGGCTAAAAAGGTTTTCATTATACTAGGCTCCAGAATTCACGAACTCGGATCTCATCTTGCTAATGAGCTGAAAGACTACCGCGGCCTGCTTGGAGCAGGAATACTCCTGACCGGCGGCGGATCACAGGTTAAGAGTATTGATGCTTTTCTGTCTGATCGATTTCGAATTCAAGTTCGGGTGCAGCAGCCTCAGATTGCCCTTGAGGGTTGTGAGACTCTGCGTTTGACCGCTCGCTATGCGACCGCCGTTGGCTTGATCAACCTCGAACTCGGGCGGCTACATGCCGCCGAGCAGCAGCATGGCTCCTGGTCGCGTCGCTATATAGATCAGTTCGTAAATTGGATTCGCGAGCTCTCCTGATTCATTCCTGGTCAAAAGTTTGACACCTCCTAGCCTTCGTTCTTATAATTTCTCTAGACCTTTCAAAGCTAATCAGCTGATCCATCCCCTCAAGCGTCGCGAAGGAGTGACTGCCATGGCTCACGACCAAGATACTTTTGTGCCTCCAGGAGCTAACATCAAGGTGATCGGGATCGGCGGTGGAGGCGGAAACGCCGTCAACACCATGATTCGAACCAGCATTGAAGGCGTTGACTTCATCACGGCAAACACCGACGTGCAAGCGCTGCGCTTTTCCCTCGCTGGAAGGAAAATCCAGATCGGAAAAGAACTTACCAAGGGTTTGGGAGCTGGTGCCGATCCAGATGTGGGGCGTGACGCAATGCTCGAAGATCGCCATGCGATCACCGAAGCATTGTCGGGTGCCCATATGGTTTTCATCACAGCCGGAATGGGCGGCGGAACGGGCACAGGAGGGGCCTGTATTGTCGCTAATATCGCTCGCGAGATGGGTGCCCTTACGGTCGCGGTCGTCACTAAGCCTTTTGCCTTTGAAGGCAAGCGTCGCATGAAATATGCAGAAGAAGGAATCAGGCGGCTCGAGGAGAGTGTAGATACGCTCATCACGATTCCAAACCAACGACTCCTGGA
>CANJJY010000241.1 GCA_947474445.1 Oligoflexaceae bacterium | reverse complement strand
TGTGAGAGCTGTCTGGCGATTCAAGATGGAGCACATGAAGATGTTCTGGAAATTGACGGTGCCTCCAATACAGGTGTCGACGATGTAAGAGCGCTTCAAGAGACGCTCGCCTACGTCCCACAACGGTCTAGTTACAAAATATATATTATCGATGAAGTCCATATGCTTTCTATTAGCGCTTTCAATGCGCTTTTAAAAACTTTGGAAGAACCACCTGAACACGTCATCTTCATCTTTGCGACGACCGAACTTCACAAAGTCCCCGAGACCATACAAAGCCGATGTCAGACCTTTCATCTTCAAAAAATATCGCAGCACCTGATTGAAGAGCGGCTGAAATCTATTTTGGAGACAGAAGGTCTAAGCTTTGATTCAGCGGCACTGCCACCCATAGCGCGAGAAGGCCGTGGATCCCTGCGAGACGCATTGACCCTGCTCGATCAAGCTATTGCTGTGGGCGGAGGAGTTTTAAGTCGCGAAGCGCTTAAAAATTTAGCTGGTAATAGTGATGTTTGGCCAGTTCTTGAACTATTATCTGCTCTGGTCGATCGCAATGCAGCCAAAGTTTTGTCATCAATTGGGGAATGGGATCAAAGCGGGCGAGAATTTGCTGTTTTGGTAGAAGAATTGGCCACGGCCTGTCGGAATGCCTTTATATTGCGCGATATGAAACCAGCAGCTCTCGATGTTCAGTTATTAGATATAGCGAGCAATGAGCGTGAGTTCTTGAGCGAAACAGCAAAGCGCGCAGCACCACTTGATATAAATCGCATGTTTAGGACATGGATAAAGTGTCTGGATGATCTGCGCCACGCGGAGCTTGACCGTTTCGTTGTAGAAAACTACGCACTCGAGTGGTGTCTAGATCCTGGCTTACCGGAACAGCTTATTCCTCACGAGTCTCATCGTTCGGCGATGCACGGAAATTCCAATCCCATAGAAAGTGTCCCCTCTCATGTGGCAGGTGGCCTCCCCAAAATCCCGGTTGCGACTGAGCCAACACTGGGTCTCAAAGAGCGCTGGCGTTTGAACCAGGCTCAAGTAGCACCAGAACTAGGAGAAAACATTGGAAAGCCTGTTCTCGCAAATACTTCTGCTTCGAAGCGCCCCCCCCCTCTCTCTTTGCGGGCAGACATGGTTGCGTCGGTGCAATCGCCCGTAGCACCGGCAGACAAGACCTCTGACTCTCTTCCGATTGCGCTAGCTGAGCCAGTTGAAAAGGAGGAACAGCTTTCGTACGACACTAATTCGCCTTTTCCGACGCCTCTAAAGGCTGCGCCAGAGGTTTCAGTACTTTCTGCAGAAAGCAGCAAAGCTGAAGATCCAAAGGAAAGTCAAAGTGAAGAAGCGGCCGGTCATTTAGCGGAAAGCAGGGAGGCAGCAGGTCTGCACCCATCTTCCTTGACGCGAGGAGCGGTGACACGACCTCCGGCATCGGCTTTACACGTGCCCTTACCTTCGCCTTCGCTTGCCCACTTTCCGCCATCTACCGGACTTCAGGGCTATCGCGCACAGGCCGTCAAAGAGCCCCCCTTATCCTCAGTCACTGAGCCTGTCCACCAAGTCGATGCCAAATCAGAAAATCTGGCTAGTCCTCGGACGGATGTGAATTCTCCTCTTGCGTTTGAGCAGCCGAATCTCGCGCCAACTCGAGCGCGATCGAACCCTTCAGCTCCGCTGCCGTCTATGGACGATAAAGCGCCGAACCAGCAGTCTTCGACTGGGCCGAGCTTGCCTCCGACTTGGCGCGAGTTTGTTGATGCTTGGAAACGTGAAAAGCCACTCCAGGCGCGCGTCGTGGAAGAAACATATGTGCTCGAATACAGCGCGGAGTGTATTAGGCTTGCCGTCGATCCTCAGAGTATGGCTGGCGGTAAGCTTCTGCAGATCGATATGAGGAAGAGATTTCTGGCGCAATTTGAACAACTTTTTGGTTTTCACGGGCAGTTGGAAGTTGTGCCGAAAAGTGAAGTCCGCCAGGGCCAATCGCCCGAAAGCTTAGCTCCCTTAGGAGAAAGCCTTTTAGAAGTGAAGCAGAAGGAGCGTGAAATCGCTCGCGAACAGCTCAAACAAAGATTGGAACAGCACCCCATAACCCGCGAGGTTATTTCTAAGTTTGGTGGTACAATTGAAAATATCGATCTACCGTGAGCCCGGCTGCCCCTCGCCGGGACTTTGGATTTCAAATGCCTCAAGGCAGACAACGCGGATTTAATCCATGGCCTACGCGAACTTTGAAACTCGAGAAATTCACTGTAAAGTCCTCTATATGGGCGCTCACGGTGCAGGTAAGACAGCCAATCTTCGCTCGATCTACAAACGTAGCACGATACGTTTAGCACGCGAACCGGTCACGTTCGTAGACGATCAAGCTTCGCCCTATGAATTTCTTCCCCTTTCTATCGGTCAACTCCGTGACTTTCATGTAAAAATGCATATCTATACGATGCCCGAAAACAGTCTCTATCCCACTTTTAATATGGTGTTGCTCAGAGGTCTCGATGGTCTCGTATTCGTAGCTGATAGCGGCTTGGCAGCGTTGCAAGAAAATATAGATGCTTGGTCCCACGCCAAGGACCTTCTTACACAAGAAGGTTATAACTTTTCTGCATTGCCACGCGTAATCCAATACAACAAGCGTGATGTGGAAACGGCTATACCCCTTGAGTTGTTGCGGCAAGAGCTCAATCCTCATGGATTGCAGGATGTGGAAGCTGTTGCCACTCAACATCTAGGGACGCTCGAAACGATTCAAAAGATTGCAGGGCTCATCCTTGACGAAATGGGCAAATAAACTGGGAGCTCACCAAAATGTTAATACAAGCCACTCACGTTACTCTCCTCCTTCGCTGTCTCGACGAACGAGGAATCATTCGAATTCCAAGCGATCACCCGACTCCGTCCGATCAGACTTTTTTTGGATTGACTACTCAGATTGATCCGCGACAACCCATTTCAAAGCAGTTGGTGACCTATGCTGCGGCTCATATCGGGCGTCCTCAACTTTCAACTCACATCGAAGTCCTCACCATTGTAGATCCGCCAATCGAACGTCCCGGTGCAGAGCCTTCTCTGCTTTATTTGATGAAAATTGATCCCTCTGTATTTATCGCTGACAGCAGTTGGCCTACTCTCGTCTCGGCTCTCAAACTGATGCCTCCGGGAAAAATGCGTCGTGCCTATAATAAAGCCTTTCAATTCTTTGCTGGGGCTGCAGATGCCAAAGTCGACGTACTTGAGTTGGATCAAGAGGTTCAGCACCGATTGGCGGAGATTATGGGCGGAAAGCCTCCACCTTTGCTAGAATAGTAAAACCCCACAAGGATTTGCGTCAATTTGCCGTCAGGAGGCGATTGTATATGCTGCAGGCTCTGATTCTCGCCATCTTTGGCTTGGTTGCCTTACCTTCTCTTGCCATGCCATTCAAATGTGATAAAGCGCAGGTGCTATGCGAGGTCCAAACCAAACGAATGACCATCGGTGATAGAGTTGGCATCTTTACGAGTGATCGTCAGCTAGCAGCTATTGGTGAAGTATCTGAGATCCGCACTAACAGCCGACTCGTGAAGATTACCAAGAAGTGGGGGTCACTTTATCGAACTTATGAAATGGAAATTATTCCTGACGAGCAGGCAAATGATCCAGAAAAGTTCTTTAAAATATTGACTCCTTTACCTGAGCTTTCGTGGGGAGCGAATATCGGTCTCTACAGCTTGGGTGTGGGAGACGGATTCATTGGACCTTCGGTAGAAGGGCTCATCCGTTGGTGGTGGAAGCGCAGTTTGTTTGTTATTGGACGCTTTCACTATATAAACGGCTCGGGCGAGGCTTCTGATAACTTAGGAAATGCGGGAACTCAAAAAGTAAGTATTAGCACTTACGGTCTTTCGGGAGGCATGAGCGAATTGATTTCACTTTTTGATCAATTAGCAGTCCGTTTCGAAGGTGATTTAGGATTTAGTAACACGGCAGTTACATTGAGTGGTAATTTTGATGAGAAAAAAGTTTTAAATGATCGTATCACCGATGGTGCTGGAATCTATGCTCGCGCGGGTGTCAGCGCGATCTGGAGACGCGAAGGGCTAGAGCCAGAGCTCGGGTTTAATTATTTGAGATTGCATGCGTCTAACGACTTTGGACTTTTTGTTGGCGTAAGCCAAAGTCTTTAAAATTTGGCAATTAGATTAGGGCTTCTCGAGAAAAGCCTGATGAAGATTTTGAATGCTTTTCTCCAAGTCCGACTCTTTTAACAGAAAATTTATTACATTATTTTTGCAGTCTATGAGGAGTGGTTCGAGCGCCAAGGTCTGGTGGGCAGATTCTAACAGCTGAGGCTCGAGCCAAAAGCCATCTCCAATCAAAGATACACAAGCCAAATTATTTTCAAAAATCTCCACCCGCGTCTGTGTCCATTTCTTCTTACAAAAAGATTCAAGTCCCGCGAGTGCTTTTGAACCTAAGACCAATTGAAGACCCTGGTCGGAAGCTCGACCATGCTGCTGAATAAACAAGGGATGTTCACCTAGAGTCCAAAGATGGTTGAGGACAGGCGCTAGGCCAGAAAAATCACAGGCATGGATGCAAATCCAACTGAGGTTTTGGCGATGGGTGAGGGCGTAAACCTGAGCTTTTTCCACTTTACGATGACTCCCGATCAACGTGCCTGCCGTTGAGAAATTGAAGCTTGAACGAATTTCGAGGGGAATTTGATACTTTTTAGCGAGATGAACGCCGCGATGATGAACAATACCTGAGCCAAACGAAGTCAAAGCGCTCAAGGTATCCCAGCTCATCTCTGTTAAAACGCGGGCTTTCGCCACCAAGCGGGGATCAGCTGTACAAACTCCATCGACGTCCTTAAATATTTGACAGCGATCGGCTTTGAGGCTGTGTGCAAGAGCAATTGCCGTAAGGTCAGACCCCCCGCGGCCTAAGGTCGTTATTTCTTTTTCCTGTTCCGACATGCCTTGAAAGCCAGCCACGATCACTAATTTTCCAAGCTGCAGGGCCTCGCGAATTCTATCGCCAAGTATGCGGCGAATCCGAGCATTTCCAAAGGTATTGTCAGTTAGAATTCCGCTTTGCGATCCCGTCAATGAAAGAGTTGGGACCTCATGCTCATTCAAGGCAATTGCGAGAAGGGACATGCTAATCCGCTCCCCGGCGGTTAGCAGCATATCAACTTCACGTTGCGGTGGATGGGAGCTTATATGAAGGGCCATTTCCAAAAGCTCATCGGTTTGCTGGCCCATTGCGCTTACGACGACAACCAGCTTGTGGCCCTGGCGATAACTCGCAGCAATGTGCTTCGCAACGGATTGGATTCGGTCTAATGTTCCAACCGACGTACCGCCAAATTTCTGTACGTAAAGACTCAAGCAGGAAACCTCTTCGCCAAATGATCGAAGTCATGCAAAAATACCAGCTATCGTCTCGTCTGTACAGGACTTGACGTTGGTTTCAGGTCGATGTGTGAGACCACAGACATGTTCCCAATAGTCCCGAATATTTCTCGTATGGATTGCGAGAAAGTAATGGAGAGCAGGGACCTAAAGAGGCAGAGGCATGCAATTTGAAACGGAACATCGTTCCACGTCTTTAAATCTGCCACTTTTTCAACAGCTGGCTTGTCGACTGGGCGTTCCCCAGTTATTTGATTTTCAAAAATTGGCGCTCAGTGCGGTCTTATCAAGAAAAGATTCCTTTCTCGTCGTTCCGACCGGTGGCGGCAAAAGTTTTTGTTACATCTTGCCCTCTTTGGTTCTCCCGGGGTTAGTTTTAGTGGTTTCACCCCTGATTGCACTCATGCGTGATCAGCAACGTCAGCTTGTAGAACTGGAGATACCTTGCCTTACATACGACAGTCTCCTATCGAGCGATGAAAAGAGGGCGGCGCGCGAAAAAATTCTGAACCAGCGAATTAAAGTCCTTTACGTGTCACCTGAACGATTAGCTGTCGAAGGTTTTCGAGATTTGCTCCGTGGGTTAGATATTTCACTCGTTGCCATTGATGAAGCACATTGTGTCCATCAATGGGGCACCGGCTTCAGGCCGGAGTATAGGCGCCTCGGGGCTAATCTTGACGAAATTACTGCCGCTCCACGCATGGCACTTACAGCTACAGTTACGAGTCGCGAACGATTGGAAATTATTGAGAGCCTACGGATGCGCAATCCCGAGATTATTGTGCGGGCTGCACCTAGACAAAATCTTGAGCTGAGAGTTATCAATAAAGGCAAACCTGAAGAAATTAAAAGAAGTCTAATTAGAGCTGTGGATGAAAATGAGGGTAAAGGGATCATCTATGCTTCTACAAGAAAGAATGTAGATGAGATTTATCGCTTACTTCGCTCTGGGAACAAGCGAGTCGGACTTTATCACGGTGGGCTCTTGGGTGACGAGCGTCGTTTTCAGCAGGAGGCATTTAGCTCAGATGAGCACGATGTAATTGTTGCAACCAAAGCGTTCGGAATGGGTATAGATTATCCCCATATCCGGTATGTTTTGCACGCAAATATGCCTTGTTCTATAGAGTCTTATGTGCAGGAAGTCGGTCGAGCTGGACGAGATGGATTGAAATCTCATTGCGTTTTGCACTATGGTCCGAAGGATTTTTACATTCAAAAATTCATGATTGAGAAAAGCTTTCCCAAGGAGCCGGACTTAGTCCAAGTGTTGGGTGGTCTCAAGGTAATGTTCCAGGACAAAGTCGCCTTACGACTAGAGGATCTTGTTACTCAAATTTCAGCTAGCACGCATTTAAATCAGGCAGATATTCAGTTGGTCCTTGACTTTCTCTATCGCGAGCAAGTTTACCAAAGCGCTGAATTATGGAATGAAAGTTTTGAATTGTGGGAACCTTGCTTGACTCGATCAGAAAAGGAATATGATTTTGAAATGGTCCTTGGTTTGTTGCAGCACCAACTCAATTGGCGATTTGAGAAACTTAGAGCGATGCATCAACTTGTCAAGCTAGGGGACTGTCCTAGGAACTATATCGAACAGTATTTCGTCTGATGCGATAAAGTTAGGAACGCGGGGAAAAGT
>CANJJY010000240.1 GCA_947474445.1 Oligoflexaceae bacterium | reverse complement strand
TTTTACAGTCTGCGGAAAGGTCAGCCAGCATCTGAGGATCCTTGGGATGCTCGTACCCTCGAATGGACGATTCCTTCGCCTCCCCCTGAGTACAACTTCGGCATCGAGCCAGAGGTCAAGGCTCTGGATGATTTCTGGCATCGCAAGTACGACGAGAGTGGAAAGCGGAAGCAGTTACCTGCTGCTCAAAAGTACGATCCTCATTCGATTCACCTTCCTGGTCCTTCTTATTGGCCTATCTGCCTCGCGGCAGGCTTGACTTTGGGAGCGGCGGGCTTCTTTCTCAAGGGCTTTGGGCTTTACGTCAGTCTCGTGGGAGTCGTGGTTGTGTTGGTGAGCGCCTACGGTTGGGCTTACGAAGAAGCATAGAACAAGGGAGGAGCTGAGCGAAGATGAGCGCGCATATAGAAACCAATACGGGTGTCGATAACCGAAAGTTTGCCATGTGGACCATGATTGGTTCGGAATGCTTTCTCTTCGGCACTCTCATCACCAACTACATGATCAATCGTAACCGAGCTGTCGCAGGTCCGACGGGGCCAGATGTCTTCAATATCGATCTGACGACTCTGTCGACTTTCGATCTTTTGATGAGCTCCGTAGCGATGGCTCTGGCGGTATACTACTGCAAGCAGAAGAAACTGCGGGCTATGCAATGGAGCCTCGCGACTGTTGTGGTAGCCGGGGCAATTTTCCTCGGTTTCCAGTATTATGAATTTAACCATTTCGTGCACGAAGGTCTTTCTCTCAGTACGAACATCTTTGGGTCGTCCTTCTATCTCCTGACGGGTTGCCACGGAGCGCACGTCGCTGTCGGAGTGATGTTGATCAGTACTCTTCTGATTAAGTCGCTGATTAAGGGAGAAAGTTGGTTCAACGATGACGTGGTCGAGATTTTAGGCCTCTATTGGCACTTTGTTGACGTCATTTGGATCATCATTTTCACCGTCGTTTATCTCTTTGTATATGTCTAGGAGCAGTGGTCATGGCCCAGGAAGAACATGGTGCTCACGCAGGCGTCCCGCTTTATGCGGTGTTTGCTGTTATTCTTAGTGTAATTACAGCTTCGGAATGGGCGATATTTAGGTTTCGCGAGCCTTGGGGGGTTTCGACTCCCATGCTGGTCGGAAGCTTGGCCGTGATGTCGCTGGTAAAATTCTTTATGGTTGTCGGCTGGTATATGCACCTGCGCTACGATCCGAAGATGCTTAAGTTTGTTTTTCTCTTTTCCTTTCTCATGATCAGCGGGACTGCAGCGGGACTGCTGATGCTGATGATGCACGTCTGAAAGTCAATTTCTACCGCGATAGTTCCGGTGGTATCAAGGTGTCCGAAAAGTGGGTAAAGGCCCACTTCGCCTTGTTATTCACCCAAGTCGTAAGCTAAGGTGAGGACCTCCGATCTGCGGATGTTGGCATAGTTGAATGCTAACTCGCGTGCGGGTTGCTTCGGAGGTCTCCTGAGGCTTTTTTTATGTCGATTGCCCTTGCTCACGGTCTTTACGACCGACTCCCTCGTGATCTTTTCATCGTCAAATGGGATTTCGATCCTACGCTCTTCTTTTTTGCTCTCATGCTCATCTTTTATATCCGGGGATATCGGCGGTTTCGCAAAAAACCGGTAAAGCCCTGGCAGCTCGTCTGTTTTGGAACGGGGATCACCCTCTGTATCGCCGGTCTCATGCCGCCGATCGATCCTTTGTCCGATCAGCTCTTCTGGATGCACATGATTCAGCACATGATCATCGCCAATCTAGGCGTTCCCCTTCTCCTCTTCGGGATTCCTTATTTCGTCATCCTGCGGGGTCTTCCCAACTGGGTCAGGCGGGGCATTTATTTTCCGCTCCTCCGGAGCCAGGTGCTTAAATTCCTCAACAACACGATCGGCCGCCCCCTGCCTTCACTGATCTTTTTTGAGGGATCCTTTTGGTTTTGGCATCTCCCTCGCTTCTATAATCTAGCTCTGCTTAACGATTACTACCACTTGCTGGAGCATGCGAACTTTGCGTTGGCGGCTATGCTTTTATGGCGCAATATCATTGATCCCCATCCGATGCGGTCGCACCTGCCTCTGCCGGCTCGGATGCTTTTTCTGGTGGCGATCGAAGCGTCCAACATCATCCTCAGTGCTATCCTCACGTTCTCCGATAAGGTGCTCTATGCCTACGAAGGGATCCCTTTGCCGAGTTGGTGGGAGAGTTGGGGGCATCTCCAGGATCAGAGGCTGGGAGGGCTGATTATGTGGGTCCCTGGGGGCTTTATTAATCTCATCGCTCTCACGGCCGTATTTTTTGTTTGGGCGCATCGTGAAGAGAAAAAGGATTTGCGTGAACAACCATCAATGCCTGATCTGGAAGGGGTTCCAGGGTAAGGCTGATGCTTATTTAAGGTTTTCTATTTTTTAGCGTTGACAGCGAGCGGACCTTACCGTAGTTTCACAATCCTCAAGCGGGGGTGTAGTTAAGTTGGTTATAACGCCAGCCTGTCACGCTGGAGGCCGCGGGTTCGAGTCCCGTCGCTCCCGCCATCTTGAAAAGAAGTCTTTGTTTTGATACGAAAAGCCGCCTGCGAGCCACGTGCCCGCAGGCGGCTTTTTCTTGTTCTCTTTCGGCTCCGACCGATTTTAGAGCGCGATTGTTTTTTTGCAGAAAATCTCTCAGAAATCTTTGACCTTTTTAACCGTCATTGTTATAAAACTTTCGCTTGACCAAACATGTGTCTCGCAAAGGTTTTGAGAAGCTCCGGTCCTGCTGGAGAAGACCAAACCTGTTCCATTGAGGTGGGGGTGTAGTTAAGTTGGTTATAACGCCAGCCTGTCACGCTGGAGGCCGCGGGTTCGAGTCCCGTCGCTCCCGCCATCCTTCCTAAGTTTTGATGTTTATTCTATCCTACCGTCGTCTCACTACAGCCTGTCTCAAAAATATCAAAACTTTAAGCGATCAAGTTCCCGCGGAGCGTTAAGGATATTCCCATATGTCGCATCATGTCGCAGTCATAGGTTCTGGTCCTGCTGGACTGATGGCAGCGGAAGCTCTCGCCTCCGCTGGCTGTCGCGTGAGCATCTGGGAGAAGCGTAAGGGCCCCGCATGGAAGCTCTACATCGCTGGCGGTTCGGGATTGAACATCACGCATAACCTTCCGCTCGATGCCTTTGCCGCGCACTATACAGGGCCTCAAGACTTCTGGCTCAGTTGTCTCGGTGCTTTTGATCCTCAGGCCTGGCTCGCGTTTATCGAAAAGGAAATTGGTATCGGGACCTTTCTCGGCACGAGCCAGCGCTACTTTGTCGAGACCATGCATGCGGCCAAACTAGTCAGGGCCTGGCGTCGCCGGCTGGAGAGTCGCGGCGTCCGTTTTATGCTCGATCACCCCTGCACCGACTTCACTCCTAGGGAAGACGGTCGCTGGAATCTTTGGCGAGATGGTCAGCTCGCAGAAGACAGCTTAAGCTTTGATGCACTCTGTTTTTGTCTCGGAGGTGGGAGCTACGAGACGGAGCCTCTCCGTTGGCCCGCACTATTTTCCTCTAAAGGCATCGCCTGCGAAGAGATCCTCCCCTCCAATACTGGCTACGAAGTGGATTGGCCCCTGCCCTTTCTCAAGGAGACCGAAGGTCAGCCGCTGAAAAACATCAGTCTTCGCAGCTCACGCGGTGAGCGGCGCGGCGATCTGATGATTACGGCCTATGGGCTGGAAGGGACACCGATCTATTTTCTTGGGGAAGTAGGCGAGGTCACGATCGACCTGAAACCCGATTTGAGTCTTGAGGCTGTCATCAAAAAACTTGGGCAGAGCAAAGAAAATTTTTCTCCCCTCAGACGCGCGCAAAAGCAACTGGGGCTCTGTCCCGCAGCCAAAGCTCTCCTTTTCCATTGTGCCGATGCAGAAATGAAGCAAGATCTCTCTATGATGGCCGCCGGCATTAAAGAATTCCGCCTGCGTTTAAAGCAGCCGCGACCTTTGAGCGAATCCATTTCTTCCCGCGGAGGAATTGCCTGGAGCATGCTCGATCAAAAATTGATGTTCAAAAGTCTTCCCGGAGTGTTCGCTGCTGGAGAGATGATCGCTTGGGATGCGCCGACGGGAGGCTTTCTGATTCAAGCCTGTGTAAGTCAAGGACGGTGGGCTGCGCAAGGCATATTATCTTATTTGAGCACCAGAGCTGAATAGACAGGGAAAAAGAAAGGTCTGCGTTCCAAGTGAAACGCTTATATAAATAACGCAGAATCAGCAGCAGTAGCTGACGATTCTAGCGTGGAAAGCCCGCACACATCGCTGCCTTCTTAAACATTGCCTGCTCGTCGATTGCAAAGAATTCTCCATGGGCGATGAAGTCCACGAGTTTTTCTTCCAGGGGTGCGATCCAGTATTTATTCTGATTGGGGGCATCGAAACGTGACAGCATCGAATGGTTGATGCAGGGTTTCTGTTGCTGATCCAAGGGCAGCTTGAGGTTATTAGCGCAAATCGTATTGCTGGAAGGCAGATAGCAGATCTTCGCAGTTGGATAGCGATCACCGCCTACGGTATCAGCTGAGAACAGGTCAGGCGTGATGCCTTGCAGACGTTCGACAGCCTTGAACAAGCCCGCATGATTGACGATGATGTCTTCGGTAACGGCAAGAAACTGAGTCTGAACGGGAGTCGGATGGAGAGATTTGCCCGTCTCAATACCGTAACGACCCACAGCCATCGCATGAGTTGCTTTGAATTGACAAATCCCTGCACGCGTCTGCTCACGACCGTAGGTCTGGACATAACTCAACGATCTTTCATCTTCACAGCCTTGGCCCCAGCCGATATCGGTGTTAAGCAGAGCGCCGAGCAGGGGATTCCAACCTGTGCTCATGATGGCGTCAAGCGTCTGGCGCAAAGGATTTGAGGTAGCATCGAGCAGGGGACTCATGATGATCTGACGATTCCAGATATCTGGTGCTGCGTTGGCCATATGCAAAGCGATCGTTGCACCGACCGAAATGCCGCCAAGGACTCGTTCGCCTGGGAACGAAGCTGCCAGCTGATTCATGTCACCGACGAAGGGGGCGTAGACTTTACCGAAGCCGCGATCGTCTGTAGGGAGTGCGGTGGGAAATCCCGAGTTGTCATCGATTTTTTTGCCGTCTTTCATCGTCCAGCGGAGGCCATGACCCGGGGCGAGGGGAAGGATAACAGTGAAACCTTCGGCGCTTAGCTTGTCGGCGAGACTAAAAAATTGCTGGGGGCATGCGGTATAGCCGTGCAGGAGAGTTGCGACTCCACGATAGGGACCGCGTGCCGGGATGATCCGAGGTTTGCAATCCTCTTGCAGTCGCTCCCAAGGAAGAGTTTGCAGGTATTTTTCCCAGAGAAGTTGACCATGCTCACTCAATCCAGGAGTGGAAGGTGATGAGGGCACTTCGGCTTGAGCCCCACCGGTAGCGAGGCATACGAGCGCTAGACAAGCGATGAGCCAATTGAATCCAAATTTCATAGGAAAGCCTTTTTCATTGAGTTCCCAAGAACAAAGAGGCTCGTGTTAGCAGTTCAAACTTACCGTGTAAAGAAGGATGTGTAAGTGTTTGGCGTGACGCCACTTTTATTTAGTCCGATCGAAAAGGGGGGCGACTCGAACCGATTAACGCTTTTCACCTGCAGCGAATGTACGTATATACCGGGCACCAATTATCGTTAGGGAGGATGCACAATGACGGTTCGCTTGACTCTGATTTTAGTTCTGATGGTGCTGCCTGGTTTTTCCACGCATGCCCTGGCTGCTGATCGCTGCCAGGCCTTGATAGGAACCTGCGCATACTATAGCTGTGTCGACCAAGAGCGCTTGAGCTGCGGAGACAAGGGCTATGCGATCGGGTACGGGCGCCGCTACTGCGAAAAATTCAGTGCCCTCCAGTTCACTCCATCCTTTCCAGGTGCCGAGAGCGCTGTATTCCCGGACTCTGGCAATGACTGGCGCGATTCCGTCCGCACCTGCTTACAGGAAGATATGGAAGCCTTTTTTGAAAGCGATCAGCCCAAGGATTGTTCCAGCTTGCGCGCCTTTGCCTTTGGTTCTCATCCACGCTGCTATACCGAAGGACCTTCCTTTTGCGCGCTGAAGCCGCAAAGCGTCATTCGCATCGGATTGACCATCCAAGGCGATCTTTTAACGGCCGAGAGTCTCCAGCAAGTTCGTGACACAGCTCAGATCTGCGTTGCGCAACTCGAGGAGAGGATTGACAGCGAAAGCAACGCTTTTGTTCGCTGGAACCTCCAGCAGTATCAGGGCATCTGGCGCCTGGTGTCGATCGATCCCAGTCGGCTGCCTTCACTCCTCAAGCCCTACCAGCTGGGTGAATAAAAAAGCTACTGGCGAGGTCCTAGACGATTATGTGAGAATTCGATCGCGAGTCTCCTTCGGTTTATAGTCCAAGTGGGAGTGCTCGCGTTGAGACAGTCGCCCATTCGGGATTGCCAGGAGAATGCCTATGCTGCCGGAAAGTAGCGAAGTATCCAAGATCATGAGTGCCAGCGTTGCCCCGGTCTTTCTCATTACCGGCATCTCAGGATTGTTAGCGATCATGTCCCTCCGCTATGGCCGCGTTATCGATCGGATTCGGACCCTGCTCAAGGAGGGGCCGAAGCTCTATCGCAAAGAACTCCACACCGATCACTTGAATCGCGAGCTAAAATCGCTATACACGCGAGCCCGACTTCTCAGAATGACGATCATCCTCGAAGTCATATCCATCTTCTGCGTCTCGATCACGATCTTTACCCTGTTTTCTTCGCTCAGTTTCGGCATCGATCTACATATCATCCCAGTGATATTTTTTATTGCCAGCTTGTTTTTTCTCATGGTGGGATTGATGCTCTTCATTCGTGACTTCGCCCTGTCGCTGACCTGCATCGAACACGATATGAATGTACGGTCTGATCTGGATATGAAGGAAGCCAAAGCTGAAGCCGGAGTTTAGCCTCGCTGTGACTCTTGATGATGGGTTTGACGGGTTGAAGTTTCAAAACAAAAAAAAAGGCTGAAGGGCGAACCCTCAGCCTTTTTCTTCGGTCAAAAACGT
>CANJJY010000239.1 GCA_947474445.1 Oligoflexaceae bacterium | reverse complement strand
CGTTAGCGAGTAGACCCACGCTGCTGAGAAAGAGCGCGATATAGCCGAATTGATGAATGAAGATAATCTTGCCTTCGTCGCCTTGAAAAAGGAGAGGGCCGAGCACCATCAGCAGGAGAAAAAACCAAAGTCCGAGAGTAAAGGTCAAAGCGGTAAGCTGCTTGAGCGCTCCATCTTGAAAACGTCGCCAGAAAAAGCAAAGAGCGAGACCCAAGGCGATAAAAGCGAGATTGATGACCCTGAACCCTTGGTGTTCAGCGCTAAATCCTATGCTTTCCTTGAGGCCTTCAAGGGCGAAGACGATGACCGCAAAGAGTACGCTCGCCATGATGTAGTTCGGCGTGCCGTTCGACTCGTTGCTCTTTTCCTTCTGGCTCTTGCTCATTTTCCACTCCTGGAAGGAGAAACTTGAAATAGTCCATCGGCCAATCCTCGCCAGGTATGACCCCGAACTTTCATACCTTCTGCAAAGAAACAGATCTTGAATCCCTTGGTGGGCAAAGCTTTTATTATTGCAGGGGGTTAAGAGGTAAGTGGTTTACTCCATAAAGCGATCAGGGAACCCTTCAAAGGCGTAGTTTGCTCTAGTGAAAGGAGGCCTTTTCTCTTAAAGTAGTATGTGGATCGGTCATCGGTGTGCGGTAGAGGTACGGGAGCTTTGCATGATCAAAATCTTGATCGTCGATGACGACAAGGATGTTTGCGATATGATGTCTTTTACCTTTGCCAGTCGCGGCTTTCAGGTCACGATTGCTCATGATGCCGAGCAAGCCTTCAATTTGGTCAAAAGCGTAAATCCCGATATAGTCGTCAGTGATTTGCGTATGCCTAAAGGCGGCGGGCTGAAACTGCTCGCGGATATCAAAAAGCACGACCCAGTCCGGCCCAAATTTGTGCTGATAACCGGATTCGCTGATAAAGCACGGGATGAAGCCCTTGCTAACGGTGCCGAAGATGTCCTCTCCAAACCAATCAAACTCCAGGTTTTGATCGATCGCGTCGTGACCATTCTTACCAAGGCACAGAGCAAGGGCGAAAAATCAGCAGTTTAATGCAAGGCGATTTCCGGGGCATGTTGGAGCGGTCCCTCGCTCATGAGATCACGCCCGATCAGCGTTTCCGCAACCTTTAAGTAAGTCTCGGCTAGCGCTATCAACTTGCTCACAGGAACGCGCGGAACCGTGCCATGTCCACTGAAGCCTTGATCCATCAGGTAACGACGGACGATCTCCTTATCGAGCATTTCCGGCGATTCACCGCGGGCTAATTGGTGACTGTAGGTTTTCTCTACCCAAAGGCGGGAAGAATCCGGCGTGTGAATCTCATCGATCACGCGGATTTTGCCTTCGGCATCGCGACCGAATTCATATTTGGTGTCGACCAGAATCCAGCCTTTTTCCAAATATTTTTCCTGACCGAATTTAAAGAGTGCCACAGCCATACGGGCGATTTCTTGCCATTCTTGAGCCGTGCAGACTCCTTGAGCGATCAATTGCTCAGGGCTAGCGTCTTCATCGTGCTCATAGGCAGCGGCTTTAGTCGTCGGCGTGATGATAGGCGCCGGCAGTTGGTGGTAGGCTTCCAGGCCTTCCGGCAAATGCACGCCACAGAATTCGCGAATACCCTTTTGATAGGCGCGTGCCATGCTGCCGGCCATGTAGCCTCGCACGATGACCTCGACTTTGAAGGGAGTGCATGGAATGCAGCGCAGCACTCGTTCGTGAGGACGGTCGATCAAGTGAGTCGGGACGATCGCCGCTGCCGCCTTCAACCAATAATCAGAGATCGCGGCGAGCATCGTGCCTTTGTAAGGCACGAGACCAACGTAGCGATCAAAGGCAGACAAGCGATCGGTGTGATAGATCAAAAGTTCTTTTTCGGTCCGGATGAGCTCGCGAACCTTGCCGGCGTAAACGGTGATGTGGCGATCAGCGTAGTGTTTTTTTTCGGCTTCTGAAAAGCCCTTGAAGGAGTGAATTTCAACAGTCTGGTCACTCTCGTTCTGTTGCGATATCTCTTTGAGGTACTCGCGGATAGGCTTCACTGAGAAGTCTCCCTATGCTTTTGTTAACGCTTCGAAGCTCCTGAATTTGTGCGGTTAATCGATATCAGAAGACCGAGGGAAACACAAACCGTTAACATTGCGGAGCTACCGTAGGAGAAAAAAGGAAGAGGAATGCCGACGACGGGGAACATTCCCATCACCATGGCGATATTAATAGCAAATTCCAGAAAGAGGAGAGTCCCCAGGCCAACCGCCAGAAGTCCGGCGAAAGTATCTTTGGCGTGTTTGGCAATATCGAGAGCGATGTAGGTCAAGAGTCCAAAGCCCAAGAACACCACGACGCTGCCCCAAAACCCATGCTCCTCAGCAAAAACCGAGAAAATAAAGTCAGTATGTCGCTCTGGCAGAAATCGCAGGTGAGCCTGGGTTCCTTGCATAAATCCCTTTCCAAAAACCCCTCCACTTCCGACGGCAATCAGCGATTGCATCGCGTGATAACCGGAATTCTGGGGATCGAGGTTAGGATTTAAAAGGTTGAGAATCCTTAACTTTTGATAATCGAGGAGGAGGACCTTCCAACCAAAAGCAGCCATGATAGGCGCCGAGAGGAAGACAAAGGCCAAGCTGCGGATGTCGATGCGAATAAACATCAACTGGCAGGCGGCAATGAGAAAGCAAATGCCGGCCGTTCCAAAATCAGGCTGAGCAAAAATCAAGACAAACACGCTTCCGACGATACCGATCAAGGGGATCAGGTCACGGATGCGATAGGGGCTGTCCTGTCGATTGGACGAGAAAAAGCGGGCGACAGCAACCGCAATGGCGAGCTTGGCGAATTCCGAGGGTTGAAAACTGACGGGGCCCAAAGAAATCCAGCGCTGCGCTCCACCCGCAACGCGTCCCGTAAAGAGGACGATGAGGAGAAGGGTGCAGACCAAAGCGACGAACCAATAGGCATAGGTATTGACGCGTTTGATGGGAATAATCCAGCCGAACACGAAGAAGGCGCTCAAGGTGCCGATGAGATTCCGCAGCTGGGTCCAAAAATAGGAGGCACCGACCCCGGCGCTATAGAGATTGATGAGGCCAATCGAGAGGAGCCCGCAGAAAAGCAGGCACAGGAGGGTGATCTGCGGGCTGCTGGGCCGCTTGAGATCGCCTTCGGGCATGAGGAACACGCCTTCAGTTTGTTTTTTCCGACTTCTCATGTGAGTGGGCCTCTGCCTGCTGTTGATTGGATGCGGAAGGGGGAGCTTGTTTGAGGGCTAAGGCCCTTTCCTCTTTAAGACGCCAATACGCGGCAATAATTTTCCCGGCGACAGGTGCTGCCGAGCGACCTCCACCACCGACGAGATCGTTCTGACTTACGACGGCAATGGCGATTTCCGCATTTTCCGCCGGCGAAAAAGCTGCGAACATCGCATGCTCTTTCCAATTCATGCTGACGTCAGACGATTTGTTGCTGTTCTTTTTCAAGTTGACGACCTGCACGGAGCCTGTTTTTCCGGCCACGGTTACGCCGGGGACTTGGGCATTCTTTCCCGTTCCCTGCGGATCCATGACGACGGCCATGAGCGCATTGCGTACAAGAGCAAAGTTCTCCGCTTTGATTTCCGTCACTTCGCGAATCAGTTCAGGGCGGTGTTCAAATACGGTTTCACCGACGTGATTGGTCACTCGATTGACGACGTAAGGACGCCACACCTTGCCACCGTTGGCAATGGTTGCATACAGATTCGCCATCTGCATGGGCGTCATGAGATTGTAGCTTTGACCGATCGAAAGACTCGGTGTATCACCCGCGGCCCAAGGGAATCCATAGACCATCGCCTTCCAACTTGAAGTCGGAACGAGACCCTTGCTCTCGCGATTGAGGCCGATATTGAGCAGGCTTCCGAGGCCTAAGGCCTTTGCATATTTGGCGATGCGATCGACGCCGAGTTCGACGCCGACCTGATAGAAGTACACGTCGCATGACTTCATCAGGGCCCGCATGAGATTGACCGTGCCGTGGCCGTGCTTTTCATGGCAGGCGAAGAGTCGATTGCCCAGCGTATAGTGTCCCGGACAAAAGTAAGTCTTGTTGGGGTCGATGACGTGTTCTTCCAACGCCGCAAGGGCAACCACAGCTTTGTAAACAGATCCCGGTGGGAATTCGCCGCCGGTCGTTTTGTCGAGCAAAGGGTTGAATGTGTTTTCATTGAGGCGTCGCCAGTCTTCGGCGGAGATTCCGTTCTGCATGGCTTTTGGGTCAAAACCAGGTTCGCTGATCGAAGCGAGAATCTCGCCGTTACGAGGATTGAGGACGACGACGGCTCCGTTTTTGCCGTTAAAGGCTTCCTGCGTCACCTTCTGCAATTCCTTGTCGATCGTCAACTCAAGGTCTGAGCCTGGCACGGAGGAAACGCTGGGGAATTGCCAGCCGTTTTCTTCAAAGCCTTCCGTTTGACGGCCGAAGGCATCGACCTGGATCAAACGGTAGCCGCGTTTGCCGCGCAGATAGCTTTCCCAGCGCGCTTCCAGTCCTTGCTTACCGACGAGGTCACCCATCATATAGGGGTTCTGGCTGGTGGCTTTATTGGTGACATCGAGCGCTTTCGGATCGATTTCCCGCAGATAGCCAATCAAATGAGGAGGGACATCCGGCCCATAATCGCGCCTTGGGGCGACGCGCACCTCTATGCCAGGCAAAAAAAGCTTGTTCGCTTCGATAATCGAGACTTCGTGCTGGGAGAGATTGCGCTTGATAGCGATCGGTAAGAACTTGGGCTGTCCCTGGACCATTTCAAGGCGCGCTTCAAACTTACTGACTGGCACGTGCAGAAGGCGCGAAAGAATCTTAAAGGTCGTATCGCGGTCTTTAACGTATTGGGGGATGAAAACCAAATCGAAGTAGGGGCTGTTCCCGAGGATGACTTCGCCATTCCGGTCGTAGATGATCCCGCGCGGAGCCGGAATTTCGATCTTGCGCACGCGGTTTCGCTCGGACTGGCCCCGATAGAAATCGCCTTTGTAAATCTGCACATACCACAGACGGAATAGCAGGCCGCTGAGCACTAAAAAGACGCCGAGGCTCGCCCAGAGAAAGCGCGATTCGACCAAGAGGCTCTCTTGTTTGTGAATTCGCGTCATTGGGGGACAGGCTCCTCTGCATCGATATTCATCCACTCGCTCGACAGGTACATTCCATATCCAGTCGCCACGATCAGGCGAAGGAGAGCATGAACGAAGTAATGCGGTTCGGCTAAGAGATCAGCCTGTAAAAAGTTGATCACAAAACTCTCAAAAAGTAGAACCCAAAGAGTGGCTCCCACATAGCAGACAAACCAGGGAGTGCGATAGCGCCAAGACAGAGCAGGCCGGATTTGGATTAAAAGGCTGCAGAGAATCCAATAGATGCAGAGATAAAGTCCCGCTGGTACAGCCAGTCTGGTTTCAAGGACGATGGCCGCGATTGAAGCCAGGCACAAGGCCTTCAGCGGTCGCTGACAGATAAAGGTCACAACCAGCCAGGGCGTAATTAGATCGAGATACCCGTAACTTCCAAACAGGCTTGGCAGCACCGTCATCTGAATAAAGGCGATGCAAAGCAGGAAGATAATGTCCTTCCAAAGGTGTCCAGAATTAGGCCGCAGACGCCAGTCCCGGGCCCAGCGCGAGGATCGCGTAAAAAAATCGTTACGTGCTAGTCCTTGCATGGATCAGCCCCCTTTTTGATCTTCAAAGGGCTTATTGAGCCAAGCATCACCAGCTGTCTCGATGATCTTCTGCAGCTCTTGATCTTGATTTTCCAGGACGATAACTTCTTCAATCCGATCGAAGTTGGTCCAAGGCTCGACGGTGATCGTTTGAGATATGTTGTCGGATTCGTAACTGATTCGCACCACCCGGCCGACGGGGAGTCCTTTGGCGAAGCCCCCGATGATACCCGAGGTGATGAGGGTATCGCCGATGCGGACTTCCGCCCGCCGATTCAACTTCAGGACGCAGTAGCTGTCGGCACCCTTCAGCACGCCGCGGACGCGAGTTCTCTGCAGCAGCACGTCGAGATTGAAGTTGGAATCGATCAGCAAGTGGACGTCAGCGAATTTTTGGCCTGTGCGAATGACGCGACCGACCACGCCTTCGGCGGTTACGGCCGGCATCCCGATTTTGACTCCATCGCGCTTGCCTTCGCTGATCCTTATCGTTTTAAAACTAGGATACGATCGGGTGCCAATCACTTCGGCCACGATATGAGTGCCCTGGAAATGCTGGGCGAAGCCGAGAAGTTGCCTGAGCCGACTGATCTCGAGCTGCTTTTCCTCATAATCGAGAATTTTCGTTTTTAAGAGATTCATGTCCTCGATGAGGGCGGTGTTTTGCGTGGCAACCTGAGTCAGGGCCACGTAATGCGACCAAACGCGGACGACGAGACCTGCACTCGCATTCCATATGTACTCGAAAGGATAGAGAATTTCTTGTGACAGGAGAGTCATTTGAGACGAGCTCGTCCAGGGCCTAAGGGCTGAGGAGAAAAAGACAAAGGGCGACAGGAGAGTTGCGACGAGAATAACGCGCCACAGCATTCGCGTTTTATGACGAGCCATGCGATCCACACTCCCTTTGTACTAAAAACCACATGAGATCTCCTCAGCCCAGGTC
Organism: Oligoflexaceae bacterium; assembly: GCA_947474445.1. Classification (GTDB taxonomy): domain Bacteria; phylum Bdellovibrionota_B; class Oligoflexia; order Oligoflexales; family Oligoflexaceae; genus Oligoflexus. Next base: position 469 of record CANJJY010000239.1, on the reverse strand, counting down.
AGGGCCAAGGAACAGGACCGCAGGGGGAAGGGGCGAAGCCTATCTCAAAGTCTGCAGAAGTCAAACTCTTGATCTAGACTCTATTCAGAGCTTTTGTTAGCGCAGAGCTACGTTGCTCAGGATATCAATCTGATCGAGAGCTTTTCCGCTTCCCAAGACGACAGCAGTGAGCGGGTCCTCGGCTATCATGATGGGCAATCCGGTCTCTTCCCGCAAGAGAATATCGAGATTACGAATCAGGGCGCCGCCTCCAGCGAGGACGATACCCTTATCAACAATATCGGCAGCCAGTTCGGGAGGAGTCTTCTCAAGGGCAATACGGACGGTTTCGACGATCGTATTGATGGGTTCGGCGATAGCTTCGCGTATCTCTTCGGAAGCCACTTCGATCGTCTTGGGAATGCCAGCGACCAAATCGCGACCTTTGACGTGCATGGTCTGGATTTCGTCGTCAGGATAAGCCGTTCCT
>CANJJY010000238.1 GCA_947474445.1 Oligoflexaceae bacterium | reverse complement strand
GCGCCATACCGCACTTTTCCCACATGACTTTTCCCAGCTGCTTGTGGAAAGAATCCGGAGAACGTTGCCCTTTGATGGAAAGGAATTTTTGAATTCTCTGATGAACTTCCTGCTCAACTTGCTTGACTTCGTTTAAGTCGGTATCGACTTTTTCAAAGTTGGTTTTGGCAAAGTAATCGCCGATCGTAGCCGGCAAGACGAAATAGCCATCAGCGAGACCTTGCATCAAGGCACTGGCACCCAAGCGGTTCGCACCATGATCGGAAAAGTTTGCCTCACCTAAAACGTAAAGACCTGGGATCGTGCTCATCAGATTGTAATCAACCCAAAGACCACCCATTGTGTAATGCACGGCCGGGTATATTCGCATGGGAATTTCGTAAGGATTTTCTCCCGTAATTTTCTCGTACATTTGAAACAAGTTGCCATATCTTGCCGCAATCGTATTCATGCCGTCGCGTTTGATAGCATCACGGAAATCGAGATACACTCCAAGTCCCGTTGGACCCACGCCGAGCCCAGCATCGCAGGCTTCCTTCGCAGCCCGCGAGGAGATATCGCGCGGCGACAGGTTACCAAAGCTAGGATATTTGCGTTCGAGGAAATAATCCCGTTCGGATTCAGCAATTTCATTGGGATGTCGTTTGTCGCCTTTAGCTTTGGGTACCCAAACACGGCCATCATTTCGAAGGGATTCCGACATTAAGGTGAGCTTCGATTGATAGTCGCCCGACACGGGAATACAGGTCGGGTGAATTTGAGTAAAGCAGGGGTTAGCAAATCCTGCACCTCGTTTCCAGGCTCGATGAGTTGCCGTTACATTGCAGCCTTTAGCATTAGTCGAAAGGTAAAATACGTTGCCGTATCCCCCAGTCGCCAGCACGACAGCCTCAGCCATGTGCGTACTTATTTTACCAGTCACCAAATCGCGAACGACGATACCGCGCGCCTGACCCTTGACGAGAACAAGATCGAGCATTTCGGTGCGGGGGAACATCTTCACGTGACCCAAGCCGATTTGCCTTTCAAGGGCTTGATACGCACCAATCAGTAGCTGCTGACCGGTCTGGCCCCGGGCATAGAAAGTTCGTGAGACTTGGGCCCCACCAAAGGAGCGATTGTCGAGCAATCCACCATATTCGCGAGCGAAGGGAACGCCTTGGGCAACGCACTGATCAATGATATCGACGCTGACTTGAGCAAGTCGGTAGACGTTGGCTTCCCGCGAACGAAAATCGCCGCCTTTGATCGTATCGTAAAAGAGGCGATAGACGCTGTCGCCATCATTTTTATAGTTCTTCGCGGCATTGATTCCACCTTGAGCGGCAATGCTGTGGGCGCGGCGTGGACTATCCTGAAAACAATAGCAAGAAACCTGATAACCGAGTTCGCCCATGGTTGCCGCTGCAGAGGCACCAGCTAGCCCCGAACCCACCACGATGACCCGATATTTGCGGCGATTTGCGGGGTTTATCAATTTCATGTCAAAGCGATGTTTGTCCCACTTTTCAGCGAGAGGTCCGCCCGGAATTTTGGGATCTAAGTTCATAGCGCACACTCCATTTGAAGACGGGAGCTCCCGTCTCGCTAAAGTCTTTATTTAATGAGACCTGAGAGGACAGCCAGAGGGATGGAAGCACCGGCCAAAACCACAATCCAACCGAGTGCAGGAAAGCCTTTTCGCAGCAATAGATTGTACTTCGAGTGATTCAATCCCAACGACTGAAAGAGACTCGAAAGTCCGTGCTGCAAATGAAAGCCAAGAACCAGCATAGCTGTAAGATAGAGAAGGGAAATAATAGGCTGCTGGAAACCCTGAACCACCATCGAGTAAACATCGTCTAAGCCAGTCGAATCAACCAATTCACCGGTATTATTGACGATACGAAAGGTATAGTGGGCTAAATGATAGAGCAAAAAGAATAGAACGATTGTGCCCGTCATAGGCATGGTCCGTGAAGCGTAACTCGCCTTCATATATTTTTTATTTTGGTAGCCTACCGGACGCGCGGTGCGGTTACCCGCAGTCAAATAATAGGCGATGGCAATGTGAAATCCAAAGGTGAACACCAACCCGATACGCGCGATCCACAGCAGCCCATAGGGCAGCTTACGTAATCCAGCCGCATAGTTGTTCATGGCTTCGGGTCCGAAAAAGAGCAAAAGATTACCGGCTACGTGTCCAACAAGGAACAGGAAAAGCCCGACTCCCGTGATGGCCATCACGTACTTTGCACCCAATGAAGACTTGATCAAGCGAACGATCCAACTCATAAGTTCTCCGACGGAAAAGAACGAAACAGCTTGGAGAGTGGGGTCTGTCCGCTGAGCATTACCTCATAACTTTCCAAGGTAGTTCGTTTTATACCAATTAATACAGGTTTTCTAGCAATCCTTTCGAATCCTTTCAGCGGCTTAAAGCGGAGCAGAACCTTGTTATCATCAGCTCACTTGACTTGCCTGTTGCGCCGGACCGACGATTACCGTGATCTGCTCTTGGGCGAGTAAGCGTTGCGCCACGCGCACAACTTCACTGGGTGAAATCGCGCGAAGTCGCTCTGCGTACAATTCAAAATCATCGTATCCCAGTCCGTAAAGCTCCATCAAAGCCATGGACATGCATTGCGCGTCGCCTCGCTGCATGTCAGACTCATGACCGCCAATCAAGTAATTCCGAGCTCTATCGACTTCATCTTGGCTCAGCCCATTCGAACAGATTCCCTCCCAGACGCCACGGATCCCGTCTTGAGCATCTTGCAATTTATGTGGACTGCAACCCATGTAGACGCCGAATACGCCTCGATGACATCCGTGAGAGTAGATCGGCGAAACGGAGTAAGCGAGGCTCTGTTCGTCACGTAATTTGATAAAGAGGTGCCCTCCGCTCCCCCCCAGCACGTTGGCCAGAATATCAAGCGCGAAGCGATCGGGATCGTCCCAACTTAAACCGAGAGTTCCGGTGACGAGATGAATCTGTTCGCGATCTTTCGTCAGTTGAATGTCTGCCACTCGGCAGGCAAGAGGGGAAAGCGTATCAAGCAGGCGAGGTCGAGGTACTGAGCGCTTGAGGGGCGCGAGGTACTGGCTCATCTCTCCAAGAAACTGCTCGAAAGGCATAGGGCCCACACCACTGATGATCCAATGAGAATGATCGCGGATGTTTGCGTATGAAGCTTGCAAACTCTCACAGGTTAAACCGCGGATGACTTCTTCGCGACCGTAGACGGGGTAACGATAGGGGTGCTGACCGTAAGCGGCCTGCTGAAAGCTTCGCATTGCCAGAGAGCTCGGCGAATCTTGCTCCATTTTAATATCGTCAAATACCTCTAAGCACGAGCTGCGCAACTGTTCGTCGGGAAAGCTCGGCTCCAGCAAAGCTTCGCAAAATAGGGGCAGCAAGGTACCGGCTTGCTCACTGAGGCATTGAAGCTTCAAACCGAAGCTATCTTTGCCCGAGAATCCAGCCAAAACAGCCCCCTCGCCTTCGATGAGTCGCAGCATGTCTTCGTAGCTATGATGGGCCGTAGCACACCCAAGCAAATCAGCCAAAATATGCTGGGTTCCCACGTTGGCTTCTGTTTCACACCTCAGCCCGCCGGAACAGACAGCACTGACATTCAAAAGATCATTCTGGGTTTGCTGCTTGTAAAGCAGAGTCAGCTGAGGACTCAACGTGTGCACATAAACGCCGCTCTTCGATGGGGTATAGGGAGATTTAGCCGCGTGAGTTTGAGCTGGTCGTCGAAAGCCCTTGATGAAAGCTTGTTTGACGTGATCCAGGTCTATACCCGCATCCTTCGGTAACACACATGCTATGACGCAGGCATCTTCGATCAACCAGCGATCGACCGCTGCAGCCACATCTTGCGGAGTGAGGCGATTCATCTTAGCTTCGACAACCAGATCGTGAACCAATTCTTCTGGAGTTTGAAGAGCATGCCCAAGAGCGCGAGCCTGACCCGCAACGGTTTCTTCACTGTAGATGCGATCCGCTTTGGCATTAGCTCGAGCTCGGTCCAGCTCCTGTCGATCGACCGGCTCTTCGTATTTGAGTCGGGCCAGCTCACGACCGATTGCTTCCATGCAAGCCAAGTAATTTTCTGACTGCGGCATTGCACTGAGCTCAAACACTCCCCCAAATCGAGGTGCGTAGATCGAACAGCCGACCACACTGGTCAACTGCAGCTCGTCGCGGATGCGCCGATGCAAACGGGATGATTCGCCACTTCCCAGCGCAAAAGCGGCCATATCGAGCGGCAAAACATCGGTGTCGAGCAGGCCTGGAGCCATAAAAGCCATTTCAATGCGAGGCTGCTCATAATCGCCCTGGATCGCGTGTACGTGGATCCCTTTCAATTTTTTGAGGGGCAATTTGACTGAACTGTCGACAGCGCTCCCGGATTCAGAACCGAAAGTTCTTTCGATTTGCTGCAGCAGATCCACTGATTCAACGTGACCAACAGCAATAACTTTCATATTTCCTGGTTGATACCATCGACTGTGGAATTTCTTGAGCGTCTCGCGGCTAAAGGATTTGACCGTCTTTTCGTAGCCAATGATAGGCAACGCGGCTTTGGTTCCCTCGTAAACGGTTTCAAAGATCTTCCGCCCCAGTGCATGTGCAGGATTATCTTCGTTGCGTTTCATCTCCTCCAAAATCACTTCTTTTTCGCGCTCAAGTTCTTCCGGATCGAAGGTACTATGGAAAATTGCCTCGTGAAGAATTTCAATCGCTTCTGCAGCGTACATCGCGGGCAAAGTAAGATAGTAAACTGTATTTTCAAAGCTTGTGTAGGCGTTCATTTCACCGCCAAGGAATTCCACGCGTCGGGAAATTTCACCGACTGCAAAACGTCGCGTACCCTTGAACAGCATGTGTTCTAGGCAGTGACTCATTCCTTCTTCGCCTGGCTCTTCGTTTAACGAGCCCACCCCAATCCAACATTGAAGGGCGAACATTTTTGAAAATTTGCTTTCTTGAATGACAAGGTCGAGGCCATTGTCCAAGCGTCTACGCAACATCGTGACCTCATAATTTCATGATAACGGACAATTGCAGGGAACTTTCAAGCTCAGTCTGCCGCGGGAATTTTTTACTAACAGCGTAAGCCACCGTATAGTTTTTTTGATAAAGACCTAATCCGCCACTGACCACGCTCCGGTCTTCGCCATTGAGCGACTGGCCGTAAGAGGAGAAAAATCTGAGCAAATTGTAGATGGTCGCCTGCATGCCGACAAAACCCATCTTTTCAGGATCACTGGCCATTTCCTGCAGATTATCTGCAGCTGCAACCGGGACAGTAGGTTCCGCAAGTTCTGCGGATCCAACTGCTATCGGTCGCTCCAAGATTTTTGACCTCTGCCGTTGACGATAGTCGGCACTGACCAGCAGTACCTTGCTTGAATCTTCCCAGCTGAGACCAGCTCTCAGTGTCGTCGGTGCAACGGCAGCAATTCTCTTGTTGTTGAAATTTTCAATGGAAACGCCAATGCGAGCGCCCGTTCCAATCGGCACCAAGAGCCCCGCTCCAAGTGCAATAGCCTTGAGTGGTTTAGCGCCACCCTCAGGCACGGTGATGTCTTCTGACTCTACGTAATGTGCAGCAAAACCGAGGGCAAACAATTGGCTTGGCACAGCAAGACCGAGCGATATACGTCGCGAGACGGGAGAGTCGATTTCTTGCCTTTGCGCCAGAGGCTTCAACTGCTCCTGAAAACCCGTATACTCGAATCCCATAGCAATCGGTGACGTTACACCATCGATCACCCCAGCCTTGTAGAAGGGACGTCCTGCACTGGGCCAGTAATAACCGCCCATCAGGTCATAACTCCTGCGCGTTGCGAGCATCGCCGGATTCAGCCTTAAGGCCGCAGTATCGTTTAGTGCCACAGACCCCGCTTGACTTTGCGCCGTGCCCTGACCTCCAACCGCTTCAATTTCGTCAGGTAAACGCTGGAGATAGGTATCGGACCCAAAGAGGCAATCTGACATGAAGAGACTAAATAAGAGTGAGAAAACACTAACACTACGGCTGGTCGTCAATTGCATGCACCCGTCCTTTCTAGAGAAGCCTTGAATCGAAGCCAAGTATCGTCATCACTTCTGATGGATCCAACGCGACAATGGCCAACCGGATCGGGACTTTTCAACGCTCAGTTTGAGATGTGTCGACTCTCATCCTCAACAAGGATTAGCGCAAGGCATTGCAAGCTAGAATAGACGAGCCCTTACAGTGGCGAGGGGGGATCTCGCCAGGGTTCAGCTTCTTCGCTACTCGACCCTTTTTGATCGGCAGATGGAACAAGCCTAACCTTTAACTGGTTCGATTCTCACTTGTCTTTTTCGGTCTTGGGCTTGGTCGTAGCGCTGATATGACTCTTCTGAATCTTTAATACCGTATTGACACCAGCATCGAGGGTCACGAACTGATCAGCGACAGACTTGATCCGACCGAGGATTCCGCCCGACGTGACAACTTCATCCCCAACCTTCAGGCTATTGAGCAAGTTCATCTGGTCTTTTTGACGTTTCTGTTGCGGCCGAATTACAAGAAAATACATGATCACCAAAAACGCAAGCGGCATGACCAAGATCTCTAACATACTTGGCTGAGCACCCGAAGTTGCTCCTTGCGCGTAGGCTGTATCCATTAGGAACGCATTCATCCGACATCCTCTCTTCTATTCTGAGGAACCGACTGTACTTGAGCGCTGGGGCAATTGCAACGGGGCAAGGGAGAGTTCTTCGAGCTGTCGGGACTCTGTTTTAACGAAGCGCGGGAGGAGGGAAACGCTGAATAACCACAAGCCAAAAGAGAAGGGGTTGAGTCCAAAAAAGCTGATAAATCCGAATCCCTGCAAAGCCCGCCCAACATATTCAGGATGACGCATAAGTCGATAAACCCCTCCGTTCACGCGAGGCATACCGGGTACAAAAAGGCAACGTCGTGTCCAAAGCCGTCCTAATGACCTTATCGCCCCGAAGTAAAGGCCGAAGCCTCCCATAATGAGTCCGAGACTCCATAAGGAAAAAGGTGCAAGCTTCCAGCTTGCTGGCAGAAGCATACTGATGAGAAAACTAAGCCACGGAAGAGCTGTGGTCCAATTGTAGTACTGCCGCAAGG
>CANJJY010000237.1 GCA_947474445.1 Oligoflexaceae bacterium | reverse complement strand
ATTGATCTATTCGGTCTGTTCGTTCGAGACGGAGGAGACGGAAGATCACATGACCAAGCTTAAAGAAGAGTTTGGTGATAAAATAGAGATAGTCTCCCCCGTACCCCGCTTGCCCGATTACTTCAAAAAGTATGTAACACGCGAAAACTTGTTCGCGGTATATGCTGGAAATCAGGATGATATGGACGGATTTGGGGCATTTATCATACGCGTGCGAGAACCCCTTAAAGGAGGCCTGGCTTGATGTTGAAACATTTCTTGCTCTGCAGCCTCCTCGTGTCGACCGTGAGTCGGGCTGCCAGTGAAGAAACCCTTTACCTCCCTCAGCCCGAGATCCCTGCTCCCGGCCCAAATTTGAAACAGACTGCAAATTTTGATGATTTGCGACATAATATCTTGAGTCTCATCAGTTCGAGTAAAAAACGGCTTTGGATCATGACGGACTATCTCACTGATGGAGATATCGTTTCTGCGCTTTTTTTAGCAAAGTACCGAAAGGTCGATGTGAAGGTCTTCTTGGGGCAGCCACGTTTAAATAGCTATCTGTCGCGCTTGAACTACCTCAAAGCGCAGAACATTCCTGTGTTTACGCGTCCTCAACACGGTTTCATCGCGCCAACCGTCTTGTTCGTGGACCAGCGGCTTTTTACGATCAGTCGCGACTTGAATGTCCTCGTTCGGCAAGGACCTGCCCAGATTCTGCAAGCACCTCCTGCTGACGTGGCAACCTTTGTGAGCTGGTTCAAGGGAATGGCGGATCTGCCTATCCCAGCCGAGCCAAGGCCTTTACCCGCTGTGGGTCGAGCCAGCGGCAGTCGCCCGGTGCGCAACTGGCGAAATGAAGAACAGCGATCAGGCTCTGCAAGCCCTGCCGTGAGCAGCTACCAAGGCGAAGAAAACGGTTCGTATAATTACGATCGCTCGCGACTGCCGAGGCAGGCTCCCGAAGGAATTCCCACTAAACTACCCAAAGTTTTGCGTTGGCAGAAAATCGAATCGCAGAAATTAGAGTCTGCGCCCGATCAACCGGCCTCAGAGATCGCTCCTCGTCCGAATCCAGTCGGCCCAGCGAATCCCGTGGAAAAAAGCATCGAACCCGGGCCTCAAAGCCCTAGTTCTATTGAAGCCATCGATCCGATCCGCCCAGGAACGGATGTCGACTCGATGAATTCCCCTTCGGAGGAGCGTTAATGTTGCGTAAATCTCGCCTCATTCCTATCCTGAGCTTTCTGCTCCTCTTCGGCTGCACCAAGATGTGCGGCTCTGGTCGTGACGGCATGACGCCGGAGCAAGTCGTCCAGGCTTATCTGGATATTTCCCTGAATATGACCGAGGTGGGACAGCGGAGCGAACTGCTCAAGCTCACAACCGGTAATTTAAAGAACGCCCTTGAGCAGGCAACTGATGACGTCATCACGTCCGCGTTTATTAAACAGAACTTTAAGCTCGAGCGTTATTCCGTCGTCGAACGTCGGGACCGCACGCCGCGCGAGACGGAAATCACTTTCATGCTCGATTATAAAAACCTCGGCCCTGATAAGAATGTAAAGCCAGAAGACGCACCCCAAACGACAACTGAAAATACCGTATCAGTCGTAAAAAATCAGGGAGCCTGGTATATCCGCGACGTCATCGGCAAAAAGACATCGATCGACTTTATCCTGGGCGATGAGATCAAACCTGCTCCTGGTGGAACGCCTGATCCAGATCTTGAAGTCATCCCCGAAGAGGGCGCAGAAACGCAGGCACCAGCCGATCCAACGGCGACTTCAGCGCCCGCTCCAAGCACTCCATAAAGAGCGAACGTTTGAGCGCTCCCTCTCCTCTGCGCGACAGTCCCCTGGCTCTCATCTTGCTTTCAGGGGACTGCCACACTTCCGCCCCAACGACTATCGCTCCCGCCCACCCATTGATTTCTTACGGCATCAAATGACACCGCTTGGACGTCTCCCATAAAACGGGGTTTGTCCGCAAAGACATGACCTTGACCCTCGAGGATGCGGCGCGTATCGGGATTGATTCCAAAAGGCTCCCAGCTTACTTTATCTGGCATCCATTGATGATGAAGCCGTGGTGCGTCGATGGCTTCTTGGATCGACATGCCGTGGATCAAGACGTTGAGCATCACCTGCAAGACACTGTTGATAATGGTCGGACCACCCGGCGAACCCAAAGCAAGGATCGCCTTGCCATCTTTCAAAACGATGGTCGGCGTCATCGATGACAGGGGACGCTTGCCTGGAGCGATAGCGTTCCTCTCGTTTTGCAAAAGGCCGTACATGTTGGGCGTGCCCGGCTTGGCTGCAAAATCGTCCATTTCATTGTTCAACAAAATCCCCGTTCCCGCCGCGACAGCTCCAGACCCGAAACTGCCGTTGAGCGTGTAGGTATTCGAAACAATCATGCCCTCAGCATCGATGATGGTGAAATGCGTGGTGTCCGGTTTTTCGATGGCCCCGAGATCACCCGCCTTGATCTCAGAGCTCGGCGTCGCCCGCGCGTCTTTGATCGTCCCTCGTCTCGCCGCCAGGTAGCTGGGCCGCACGAGCTCAGTGATAGGATTCTTTATATACGCAGGATCGCCAAACCACTCGGAGCGATCGGCAAAAGCTCTCTTCATGGTCTCGACGAGAAGATGCGAGTAAGCGGCTGAACCATAGCCCAAGGCCTTTAGGTCATCGTGAGCCAACATCCCTAACATTTCCAGAAGCACCGTCCCGCCTGATGAAGGAGGCGGAGCCGTGATGACGTCAAAGTCTTGAAAATGACCGTGAACAGGTTCTCGCACTTCTGCTTTATAGGCCGCAAGATCCTTGAGGGTCAGGACCCCTCCCTCTTTTTGAATAGCTGACACTAGACTCTTGGCCAAAGCTCCTTGGTAAAAGACCTGGACGCCCCCCTTTTGCAGAAGACTTAAACTCTTAGCCAAGTCTTTTTGGATAAAAAGATCTCCCGCAGCCGGAGCCGCAGCTTTGGGGAAAAAGATTTTCTGCGAGGCAGGAAAACGCCGCAGCAAATCCTTGTTTTGCTCGAGCATCCGCGCGTGGCTCTCTTCTAGGCGATAGCCATCGGCTGCCAACCGACGGGCAGGTTCGACTAGCCGCGACCAGGGCAAGCGTCCCCAACGCTTATGGATCAACGCGAGGCCGGCAGGCGTTCCAGGAACACCAACCGCGCGATATCCTACCGAAGAGGCTTCGGGAATCACTTGTCCCTCTTTATCGAGATAGAACTGGGCTCTGGCCGCTTGGGGAGCTGTCTCTCGATAATCGATAAAGAAGGATTCTCCCGTCGGTCGACGCAGCAAAGCAAATCCTCCTCCCCCCAAATTGCCAGCGGCCGGCCACGTCACAGCCAGGGTAAGGGCCACAGCTACCGCGGCATCAGCGGCATTGCCGCCTTGCTTCAATACTTTTGCGCCTATCTCTGAGGCGTAGGGTGAGGTGGTAACAACGAGCCCGGTGCGGCTCGCGACGGCCTGACGGCTTGCGGCTTCTAAGGAATTCCAACTGATAACCACAGCCAGACAAAAGCTCAGCACCGAGGCGCATTGAGGCCGAAAAAAAAGCATGAAATACCTCTGACGCGGGAGGGAATCGGGGATCTAGAGCTTATTTGACAGAAAAGGCCAGGGCGAGCAAGACGGAAGGTCAAAAAAAGGCGGTGATCGACTCACCGCCTGAGATTTGGAGAAATGAACGAGACGAGCTAGGACAGAAAATTTCTTTACGAAGCTTTGGCTGTCGCTTGCTGACCGAGAAACTTGACTTGGTAAATCAGACGAGTTTTGTCACCTTTATTGAAGCTCGGTTTACGACCGCGCTTGGACGATTTGAACTCTTCGTCTCGACCTAAAACTCCTTCCATATCAGCTGATTCGGCCATTTTCGCGACGAGCTTTCGAAACGATTCGCGAATCGAGGGGTCACGGGTAATGACCCGCACGAGCTCGGCGAAATAAGGTTCGCGTTTGAATCCGGCCATGGCCGTCATAATTTCGCGCCCCAGCTCCTTATGATCCACTTCTGCTACTTTTTTAAGCAAAAGAGCCAGATGCTGGAGGAAAACCTTGCGACATATCCGAGCTTCTTCATCTGGCAACATGACCAAGTATTGGCCGAGAGCCTGGATAAAAAGAGCGAAACGCTCGGGCTTTTTCAGAAGATAGTGCTTCCAAGTTTCTTGCAAGATCGTCTGTGAATGAGAATCAGCTTCGAGGATGTTCGGCATATTTTCCAAGAGAAACTGGAGCGCTACTGTTTCTGTCTTCTTGTTGAAGAGCAGGGTGAACAAGTGCTCGAGCACCGTATGTCCGAATCGACCCATGATGCGATTGAATCCAGCCTTATGAGTCCGACCTTTTTCCATGTTTCCAAAATAATGGAATAGACTGAGACGTATGCAATTATCATTGCTGTTACTGACTGACAGCAGGTACGTAGAAATATGGTCGAGCAGCTTATGCCCTGTCGTGCTGAATTCGCTGCGACCTTCCTGTTGAAACGATCGCACCATGCTCCCGAGCTCGCAGATCAGGGCGACAGCGATCGCAAAGATCTCGTCGGCATGCTCAGTCTCTGATATTTCTGCTGCTATGGCCAGCTCGACCAGAATCATACAGGCTTCGAGTCGGTTGGGTTGAATGAGCAGTTCCTGAAGAAAAGCCACTAGGATATCTTCATTCTGTCCATTAGCAAAAATGACGAGGAGCGACTCGATCAAAATTTCTTCTGGCAATCGACTTTCGACTCGCTCTGCGAGACGCATCGCACCGTAGCCGACCAGTTCTTTGATCTGCTGATCATCGAGAATTTTACGTAGATGTTTGAAATCTTTCCAGTTAAGGAGCGACCCAACATCGATGAGGTATTTTGCTTCATCGAGGTTCGAAAACGATTTCCAACTCGTGGTGTTCTCTTGAGCCACGGTTTCCATGATCGGCATTTTTTCTTCGTTGAGTCCTGACATCAGGCCACCCCTTCATTGCGCCATGAAACGGCCGAGATCACCCCGACTATTCGCATCATTGACGAGCTTTTGAATATGAGCCTGAACCTGTGGTTCAATCTTACTGAATTTAAGCCCATAGCCTGCTGGATACTTGGTCTCGGCATTGAAGCGGATGACGATGGCTTCCGCATTGAAAGCCTGTGGCATGCCGTCGCAGCGAACCGATAGCTTGAGAACTTCTCCTAGGGAGAATATCTGCTGCACCGTTTCAACGAAGATTCCGCCGACGGAAATGTTTACACCTTTTCCTATCGTCAATTGCCCGTTGTTATGAACGACGACGCGGCCATTGATCGAAGCGCGCGGCGCTCCCTTCTGTCTTTTTTCAAGGTGTGCCTCGTATTCGTCCGGAGTCATGGCTGAAGCGTTCGGATTGGGAATTCCTAAGGCTTCATAACCTTCCTCTACGGGTCGCCAGTCTTTCCAGCCGATCTTGAAAATGTAGCCATCTTTAGCGATCATGTTATTGAGGAAGAGCTGTGAAACCTGCTCGTCATCAAACGGCCCCACTTGCTGTCCGTTTTGATACAGATACCAGACCTGCTCGCTCATAAGGAACTCTCCTGCATCGATTCCAAAGTCTTCCTCCAGTGGAGTAGGACGTACAAAAGGACGTCTTCGACCCTTGTGACCGCATCGGCTGTCTTCCGAAATCACTTTAGAACGAACTTAAAATACGCCTGTTAGAGCCTGATATTTCGCTGACTTACAAAATTGTATTTAGAGGGACGATTTCGATGAGAAATTGGATTTTGAAGAAGAACTGGAATTACTGCCTATTTTTTCTAGCCTTAAGCACCTCACTCTCCAGTGAGACTCTGACGGCCAAAGCCAGTTGGAACTGGTCAGCTTCTCCACAAGCTTCCGAGTGGAAAGAATTCCAAAAGCTGTCTTACAAATCGAGATCATCTCTATGGAAGGAGATCAACCGGTCCCCGCTGGCCTTTGAAAAGATGGCTTGGGAATGGCGCTTGGCTTGGGTCCAAACCTGTGGCGTCAGTGTCGAAGCTTGGTGTTCTCGTCTGATGCAAGAGTCTCTCTTCGACAAAGCCCTCGTCGTCCGTGCCGAGACCGCAGTTCGCCTCGGCGAAAGATTTGCTGGCACGGGCCACAAGACCGTTTTGCGCATCTTAAGCACGGCTTATGCCGTTCAACAGAATAGTCGCTCGACCAAACCCCTCTATGTTCAGTACCGGATCCTCCATGCAATCAAGCAGATCGGTGGTCCAGGTGGGCTCGCGTTGGGCGAACGTCTGGCGGCCAATTCCCCTCAGACCAGTCGTTATTGGCAGTTACTGTCGAATCAGAGTCGATCGTCCCAAGAATTTTAAGACCCTTCCCAACCGAACGATAGATAAAGAAGCGCATGGAGCCGAGGCAGCAAGCGGCAGGTATACCTGTCGCTTTTTCGTTTTTGTAACGGACTTTCTTTAGCTTTCCTGTTTTCTCTCGCTCCTGTGCTGGACCCCTCATATCGAACTTGTTCTTTTGGTCACAACATTATTTCAAGTCAAAAGAATCGCTCACTTAAGGTTTGCGTCAGCGAGACCGATAAGGGCTCAGAGCCTGCAATCGAAGCGAAATTACAGAACGCGTTCGCGACCGAGGAGATCCTATGCTTAAGCATTCATATCTGGCCTATATTATTATCTTAACAGGGGCCTGTTCGGAAAATAATCCCTACAAAGACCGCGCGCGACTCAGCTCGCAGTTTGACCTCGACAGCGCGACGGCGTCAAACACAGGAGTCGTGGCCAGTGATGATGGCTCAAGCACCCTCGAATCCAGCAGTGAAAAGGTCGAAAATCAAGCGGGAGCAGAGTCGGATCAGGTTGTGGCGACCGCTTCCGACACTAAAACCGTGGCCGCTCCCGAATCGATACCAAAAGCATCTCTCTCGGCGACCGAGGTTATTTGCAGCTCGGCGGCAAACTATCCAAAATTCGCGACCGAGTTTGCTGTTCTCTGTTTGAACGGTTCGCCGACTGCGGCGTTTGCAGCCCTTTTAAATGCGCCCTTTAGCGGCACGGGAACCCCCAATCCCTCGAAAATAAAATCAGTGGATGTCAACGGCGTCAGTGAGTTTATCTTTGCGACCTCCTTTCAAACCCCTAAACCCTTGATGACAGCCTT
>CANJJY010000236.1 GCA_947474445.1 Oligoflexaceae bacterium | reverse complement strand
GGCTTTCTTAGACATAAGAGTTCCTCTCGTAAGAGGTGTTCTGAGGACGCGCGCTCAAGTTGGAACCAATAGCAATGTCGAGCTTGCGTGGACTTTGAGGTGACAAAGCTATGATGCCTGGATGCAAATCTAAGGGGAAGTTAAACTCGATCGATGAGGCAAGACTGAGCGCTGGTTTCGTTCTCAGCAACAAGCTCCTCTCTCGCCTAGCCGTCAGGTCAGGCGTATTCTCATCAACGAGAGGATGGCAGATGTTTAGAAACTCTGTGCACGGCGAGACAGGTCTGCGTAGGTATAAATAGGGAATCAATCAGCGCGAAATGAGGAGGAACGATTCATGCGTTTGCGCGAATACTTAAAAGAATCTTTTGAAATTTTGGAAATCGAAAACTTCTTCAGTGAAACGATTTGCCGTGAATGCATAGACATAGCGGAACAAGGTGATTGGCGCACGTCCAATCTCGGGACGCGAAAAATCCAAACCACCCAGCTCGATCGCGGCTGGCTCGAGGGCCTCTTGCGCGAGCATATTCCCCATGAAATTCAGGGATGGCACTACGAGGGGATTCACCCGGCGACTTGTCAATTCTTTAAGTACACGGAGAACGATACTTTTCCAAATCACCAGGACGCACCGATCGAAGTCAGCCCACGGGTGCAGAGTTTATTTACCTTGGTCGTTTATCTCAACGACTGCCATGGGGGAGAAACCGGTTTTCCTGAGAAGAATAAGACTCTCGCCCCCCGCCTGGGTCGGGCCGTGATATTCCCACAAAATTTCTTGCACAACAGTGCACGCGTCGGCAGTGGTTTGAAGTATATCTTGCGCGCGCAGGTGCTCTATCGCCGCGAAGGCGAGGTCGCGTACTGACCTCAAGGGCTCATTGTCGCTGATAGCGCAGCCAGAGGAGAAAGCCCATCAAAGCCACAGAAATAGCCTCCGAAACAAGCGATGGGCATCCTCTGAGCAAAGCTTTGGCCCACGCAACAGTCAAGAGCGCTGCTTGACCCGCTTCGTTTCGAGGTCGCCTGATCAATAGGCGTGGTTTGCTTCGGCAAGGCGCGGGAGCTCCACCGAGACAGGCACAGTCGCTTGAAAAGCGCCCTGCAGATCCCCGAGCAAATCATGAACGTGTTCGAGACCGACGGACAAGCGAATCAAACCATCGCTGATCCCCGCCTTCACGCGATCGGCCTTGTCGTAGCTGGCATGAGACATCGACGCCGGCTGTTCGATTAAGGATTCAACGGCACCGACGCTCACGGCTCTCTGGAAGAGATGCGTGCGCGTGACGAATTGCTGCGCCGCTGCATAGTCCGCATCGAGTTCAAAGCTGACGACGGCTCCGAACTGTCCGCGCAATTGCTTTTGAGCCAAGGCGTGCTGGGGATGAGAGGCGAGGCCCGGATAGTGAACGCGACGGACCGCGGGATGATGAACGAGGTACTGCGCGATCCATAATGCGCTTTTACACTGTTCACGAAAGCGGACTTCCAGCGTCTTGATCCCGCGCGAGCAGAGGTAGGCATCAAAAGGGGCCATGACCGCGCCAGTCGCATTCTGAATGAAATAGAGATCCTTGTAGAGTTGTTGACTCTTGACGACCAGAGCACCGCCGAGCAGATCGCTGTGACCACCGAGAAACTTGGTTGCCGAATGCATGACGATATCGGCGCCGAGCGTGAGAGGTTGCGTGCCGACCGGTGTTGCAAAAGTATTGTCAACGGCGAGCAAGGCGTCGTGCTCATGCGCAATCTCGGCCAGAGCTTCGATGTCGACCAGAGAGAGGAGGGGATTGCCGGGATTTTCTGCCCAAATCAGACGGGTGTTAGGACGGATGGCAGCCTCGACCGCGGCGAGATCGTTGAGAGGGACGAGGGTCGTCTCGATCCCCGAGCGATTGAGAATCTTATGCAGAATGCGATAGGTCCCGCCGTAGATATCCGTCCCCGCCAGAACATGATCGCCGGTACGGAGCAGCTGCAAGGCGCAGTGAATCGCGGCCATTCCCGATGAAAAGGCCAGCGCTCCGGTCCCTTCCTCGAGGGAGGTGAGCGTGGCCTCAAGACCAGCGCGCGTGGGATTACCGCTGCGCGAATAGTCGTAGGTCGCCTGAGAAAAATCTCCATCGGGTGCAAAGGTCGAGGAGAGATAGAGAGGAGGAATGACCGCGCCGGTCAAAGGATCTTTTTCATTACCGATATGAATAGAACGGGTGGATAGATGCATGGCGAATTCTCCTCAGGGGGCCGAGCTCAAGCGCTCAGGGACCGCGATAGTGGCTGTTTTCAATCAAATCAAAGAGAGAGCCTGCTCGATATCGAGCCGCAGATCTTCCGTATCTTCAATGCCGAGGGCCAAGCGGACCAGCGCGTCGTCGATTCCCCAACGCTGGCGATCTGCGGGGCTCGCCTTGTAGAAACTCATCAAGAGCGGCTGCTCAATCAGCGATTCGACGCCGCCGAGACTGGGACCGATCTTGGGGATCGAGACGCCATCGATGAAGCGGCTGCAACCCTCGCGATCCGTTCGCAGTTCAAAACTGATCAAACCGCCCCCACCGCGCAGATAGCGGCGCGCCTCGGCATAGGTGTCGTGCGTTTCGAGGCCAGGGTAATAGACTTTCTTGACCTTGGGATGCTGCGCGAGAAACTGCGCGATCGCCAGACCGGAACGATTCTGCTGAGCGATGCGGAGAGGCAGGGTTTTGAGCCCGCGTTGCAGGAGGTAGGCGGTATGCGGTGCTGCAATCGCGCCGATGATGCCTTGCAGCTGACGGATAGGAGCCAAATCTTCTCGCGTGCCGCAGAGGGCGCCGGCGAGTAGATCGTTATGTCCTCCCAGATATTTGGTGGCGGAATGAACGATAAAATCGGCTCCCCATTGCACGGGCTGCAGATTGATGGGACTGGCGAGGGTGGTGTCGATGCAGGTCTTGACGCCACGGCTGCGAGCGATCGATGTGAGGCGTTCGAGATCGATGACGGTGAGATGAGGGTTGGTCGGGAGCTCGGTGAAGATCAGGCGGGTTTTATCGTCGATCGCATCGGCCAAGGCCTCGAAATCACCCGTAGGTATCGCGCGACAGCGGATGCCGTAGGCCGCGAGATAGTCGTAACAAAACTGCCGGGTGCGGTGATAGCAGCGATCAAAAAAGAGGAGTTGATCACCCGGTCGCAAAAGACCCCAGAAAAGCAGCGTGAGAGCCGACATGCCTGTCGTCGTCAGCAGGGCGTCTTCCGTGCCCTCTAAGGCCGCGAGTTTGAGCTCAACCGTATGCGAGTTGGGACTGCTATAGCGGGCGTATTCATGTCGTTCAATGGCGCCTTCATTGAGGGCGATCACCGCGGCCGAATTGGGAAAGGTGAAGGTCGAGGAGCAGTGGATGGGATCGACGATGCCGAACTCACTCTTAACAGCGGCTTCGCCTCCATGCACGGCGATGGTTTGAAGGTCCAGGGACACGGTCCAACTCCTTTGTGATGTTGCACAGGCAACAAGGTTCCCGTCGGCACAGCAAAGCCGAGCCGTCCAAACACAGGTTGATGCAAACGCAATGAAAAGGGTGGATTTGTACTTAAAAAAAAAGCCACGCACGAGGCGTGGCTTGATTTTCTCAAGTTCACATCGTTCCTTCGATCCCTGAGGATCTCCAGAACTATGGGCTCTTTAGCAGAGTAAGCTGCAATCGGCCACAAATCCTTGCTGCCTCTAGAATAGAAGAAAGGGAGGGGATTTGACAAGACCTAATTGAGATGACTTGACATTTTTTCCAACCGCTCGGTTGGAACTGGGGGAAGGATGGTCGAGCTGGAGTCGGGGGGGCAATTCTTACGTGGAGCCTCGGCGGTCCTGTAAAAAGTTTTGACAAAGGCCGCTTTATTTATGCATCGGAACCCGCATGTAGGCTGAAAAACGCAATGATCAAGGTGGCATGAAGTTTGCTCTTAACAGAGCGGACCTGTTCTGTGAACAAAGGACTCTGCATGAAAACGCTCTTGATTCTTACCTGCCTCAGCTCAGGTTTCGCAGGTTGTCACCCCCAAGATGATTCGGAGCCTCTCGGGCATTTTGAAGAGATGGATGAAACCGATGCCGAAGCTCTTACGGCTACGCATCCGCGGGTGATCGCGGAGTACCACAACACAGATTTTGTGCTGCTCAGCGGCGAACTGCTCATGTCGCGCGCCGAGAGAGGCTTTCAGCACTTTGATATGGTGAAGTCTATTCTCAACAGTGGCAATCAAGTGTCCGTCATTGTCGGTCAGAGCATGACCAAAGGCATCGACGAGCCAGAATTCAAAGCCTTGAAATCCAGTCTTTCGACCAGCGAAGTCAGCCGCGTGCGCTTCATCACCTCAAAGGGAGGCACGCCCAGCGTCTGGGCCCGCGATTGGGGGCCTTTGCAAGCCGTCAACGATGATGACCAAAAGATTCTCGTCGACTTAAACTACTATCCCGAGCGGCCGGAAGGCGACAACTCAGCTTTTGTCTTGAGCCAGATGAACAGGCAAAGCAAACGCCTCAGCGTGCCCGTCTACAACGAGGGCGGCAATTTCATGATCAACGCGCAGGGCTACTGTCTGATGACGACCCGCGTGGTCGATGCGAACAAAGACCACTCCGATACCATCTACGTCGACGAAGAGGGCAAGCCCCTGCGCGATCCCGACGGCAATATAGTGACCGCCTCATCGCGCGCACGAGGACGCGATGGGGGAGGTCGCAGTGTGAAAGGCACCGTGTACCAGGATCTCAACCAGCTTAGTCAGTTTAGAACGGATGATAAGGTATTGACGGCCAAAGAAATCAGCGACTACTACCGACGCTATGCAGGCTGCAAAAAGATGGAGATCCTCCCACGGATGCCGATCGAAGGGACGGGCCATATCGATATGTGGGCCAAGTTCCTGTCGGATGACACGATCCTCGTGGGCGAAATCAGCAGCGAGCAACTGAAGCTGGCAAAAAACGACGAGGAAGCAAGCGCCGGTCTGGCGATTCAAACGTATCTAGAAGACGTCACCCATCAGCTCGCCGAGTTGGGGTTTAAACTCGTGAAGATTCCGATGCCGCTTCCCCAGGCGCTCATGAGAGAAGTGAACGGTGTGAACGGAGTCGATACCTGGGTCATCCGGTCCTTTACCAATTCACTGCTCGTTAAAAAGGCTGGGGTCAAGACCGCGATCGTCCCGCTTTACAGAAAGCTCGTTACCGGCCACAGCAACTCGGCCGCAGATGACTATGCTTTGACCATGGAACCTTATTCGGATGCTTCACTTCTACGTGGGTATCAGGAGAAGGTGACGGACGCTTATACCAAGGCAGGCTATAATATCGATTATATCGTCTCGGATGATTTGATTCTGAATGCCGGTGCCGTGCACTGTACAACGATGCAGTTTGCTATGCCGCTCTAGGCTGAATTTGGATAGCCATGAAAGCTCAGCCTCCCGACGGCAGTCCTCATGCTACTGCCTTCTAGAATGGCTTGGTCTGGAAGCCAAGACATGTCGATTGCTTTCCAGTTTGCAAACCTACGACAACTTGATCCTCGACGGTAGCAAGCGCCCGCTCAAGGCAGGCTTGAATAGCATCAGCTCCCTCTTATCCCTTCGCTTTTCTCTCCGATAGAAGAAGAATTCACGATCGCAATTGCTCAGATGCTGAGATTCTTGTAAACCAAAGTTGATACAAGTGCATTCGAAGAGGAAGAAACATCATGAAGACTCAGAAAATACTCAGTGTGTGCATGGTTATAGGTGCGACTGCGGTGCAAGCGCAAACGGCGAGTGAGAAGCTCTACCCAGAAAATACGACAGTGCGTGACTACGCAAAGAGGGACAGACTTTTAATCGGGGGCCTCGAATACGTTTCGCCTTCACAGCTACATGAAAACGCTGGAATGCGGGCTCGCCTCGAAGCTGAGGTCCAAAACAGTGAGTTACGCAAGCAAGGTACTCAGTCCAAACTCAATACGCCCTCCGTCAATGCGGGCGTGGCATACGGCTGGCAGAGCTTGACTCTTGGCCTGCAAGCCAATTATCTCTCTGCCGAGAACAATGGCTCCGAGGCTTTGGCTCCTACGGAAAAATTTGAATCCAAGAAATTTATACCAGAATTGGCCTATACCTTCGGCGCCAACTTTACAGCTGGTATCGGCGTTGAATACACGCGTCTCGACTTGTCAGAAAAAGTAGACGTCAGCAACGATTTTAATTTCAGCTATAATCGTCCCATCGCTGGCATAGCTTACCATAACCCTAAACTTGAAATTGGCCTGTCCTATACGGGCGAAGTTCAAGCTAATGATCAAGGTACGAACACCAATGGCCGCGCCCTTGGGTTGACTCTTGCTCAATCTCCTTCGATCGACGAAAGAGATGTTTACCTGCCAGCTATGGGCACGCTCTATGCCCGCGGCAACCTCACTGATAACTTCAGTCTGATGAGCTCGGTGTCAATGGCTCGCTACGATGGCAACGTCGACGGCGCGGTTCGTCTCTTTGACAATTACGAGTATAAGGATCGTTTAGCCGCGAAGCTGATTGGTACCTATTGGACCACAGCGCGTTCTCGGGTTTCGATCGCCGCAGAATATAAGGGTGCTGCAACCACTGCGGTTGGAAGCGAAGAATCAGGCTTAGGCTACCGTTTGGCTAACCTCTACGGTGGGACGGTCGAAGGCATCCTGTCGATCGATCGCACGACCTACCTTGGGCTGAATGCGAGCTACATGCGCGGTGAGCGCAATGATCTCGAGCCCATCACTGGGGTTCAGTATGCGGGCCGTGAGCAGTCGACCAAGTTTGCTGGTTCGGTCACGGTTAAGCTTTGATCGTACAAGACTGAATTTACCGACGGGGAAGCTTATATTTTAAGCTTCCCCGTCTTTGCTTTCGACATGGTCTCATAAGCCTTTAATAAGGCCCTTCAATCATTTTGGGTTCGACTGCTATTTGATCTCCCCTATTTTGATCGTACGCGTCGCTGGGAACCATAAGCATGCGTTCGTGCGAAACCACAGACGCACCTTCACCTGGTGCGCTCACTTGAGAAGGAGTCCGACCAAGGATGCTCCTGTCGATCGAATAAGATCTGCTCCCTGCAGCAAGGGTCGATCCGAGAAGTATGATGACTAAGGTATTGCGCAGCATGCT
>CANJJY010000235.1 GCA_947474445.1 Oligoflexaceae bacterium | reverse complement strand
GGGGAACCTTGCTGGTCGTGATCGGCTTGTCGAGTATTGCCTTTTTCCTCTATCGTTGGTCGAGAAGCCGCTTTTCGAACTACGGAAGTTAAAAGGCTTATGGGCCCACTCAGTCTGAAGATCATTAGCTACAACGTCCACTGGGGGCTCAGCACCTTCCGTCGCCACGCGATCGAAGAACGACTGGTCCAAACGATCCTCCGCGAGCAGTGCGATCTCATTCTCTTGCAGGAACTGTGGTTGCCTGAGGGCGAGGTTCTCTTGTCCATGCTCAAGCATCTCGAGGAAGAATGGGAACATCGCATCAGTGGGCCTACGGTGCGATTCGGGACTGGCATTCAAGGAAATGGTCTGCTGAGTCGGTTTCCCTTTGCATCGTGGCGCAATCATCCCATGCCCCATCACTCCCATCAGGATCGGGCCCTTTTACATGCTATCGTCGCCGTTCCGGACGGCCGGGATCTTCATGTCGTCTGCACTCATTTCGGACTCTCTCATGCCGAGAGACGGGCGCAGACGGAAGACCTCTTTCGATATTTCGACGAGAATATTCCACCGGAACAGGCGGTGATACTAGGGGGCGATTTCAATGATTGGCGTGGAACCTTGAGCCATCAATTCCAAGTTCGGCTCGGCCTCAAAGAAGTCTTTTTGAGTTCACGCGGACGGCACGCAAAAACCTATCCAGCGATTTTTCCTTTGCTCTGCCTCGACCGCATTTATGTTAGGCAGTTGGAGATCAAATCAGCGAGGGTGGTGCACGAAGCGGGCTGGCGTGGCAGCTCCGATCATCTTCCCCTCGCCGTTGAAGTGTTTCTCTGAAAGCACAATCCCTTTAAGGAGCCTTAAAGATCAATGTTACCGACTTCGTGTGGATCGGTTCGACTCGGGCTTTGCTGAGCCTCCTGATCCTTGTCCTCTTTGCAACTGATGCAGTACTTCGTATAAGGGACCGCTCGCAGCCTCTCCACGGGGATTTCATCGTGACATTCCTCACAAACCCCAAAGCGTCCCTGGTCTATGCGCGCAAGAGCACTCGATACGAGGGCCATCTCCGCTCTCTGCCGTCGAATGATTTGAATCTCCTTATCGTAATCGGGATCACTGCTCACCATATCAGCCGGATGATTGACGTCCATCTGGGCTTCCCCACCGGCGATTTCCGGATTCAATTGCTCCCGAAGCATCTGTTCATTGCTTAGAATGATGCCTTGGAGTTCCTGTTTGCGATTCAAGAGTGTAGCTTGGAATTCTTTGATGACTTCGGCTTGCATGGATTACCTCTCCTCCGAATTTTATTTTTCGGTCGACTCAAAATCGAGGGTGGTCAAGCTCAGTTACCACCCTAAAACTAGCATAAATAAGTTAAGAAATCTGCTTTCTGAAAAAAACTATTCACCATCTAAAATCGCTGTGGTAGTTTGCTCTTGGGATGTGCCAGGACGTTTTTCATGGTTGATGCGGGTGAACCGATGCTGATGAAAAAGGGAGCCTGGGTCCGCTCGCTGTGAGCACGCCTCTCTCGATGAAGAGGAAGCCTAATGCGCGCGGTAGGGCACCCACCTATAGAGTGGTGGGTTCCCCTTGCAAATCAAAGAACATATCTACTTGGCACATTCCGCCTCTCTTTCTACTCTCGTCATTCCCCGTCATATATTGAGCGTGACTCGAAACACCCGCGTAGGGATTCGTCGTTCCCCTATTTAATATGCTTGTCACTCACCGGCTCTGCCTGCTTAATAGAGGCCAATTGCTAACCCCTCGCGGACAGGTTTCGAGCCATGCAACCTTCTTTGTCTCAGCGCATCTCTCAACTGCAACCCTCGCCCACCGTCGCTTTGAACACAAAAGCCAAAGAACTGGCGGAACAAGGCCATAAAGTTATTAACTTTTCGGTCGGCGAACCAGATTTTACGACGCCAATGCCTGTCGTCGAAGCGGCGATCGAAGCTCTGCGCCAAGGCAAAACCAAATACGGAGCGGCCGGCGGCGGACTTCCTCTGCGCAAAGCGATCGCAGCCAAACTTGCTCAAGAGAATCAGCTGATTTACCAACCGAGCGAAATCGTAGTGGGTATCGGGGCTAAAGAAATTCTTTTTCACCTTTCACTCGCTTTGATCAACGAAGGGGACGAAGTCCTCATTCCCGCTCCTTACTGGGTGAGCTATACAGAACACGTCATCGCCGCAGGCGGCAAGCCCGTGGTAATACCAGCGCCAAGCGAGCACAGTGGCCCTCGTCTGACACCAGCCATGATCGCTCCATACGTAACCTCCCGTACGAAAGCCATCGTTTTGACCTCGCCGAACAATCCCGCTGGTTACACCTTGAGCACGGCCGAACTGCGCGACCTCGGCCAATATCTGAGCGATAAGCCGTGGTGGATTATTTCCGACGAGATCTATGAGTACATGTCGTACGAAGCACCGCATGTTTCACTGGCAACTTTAAGTCCCGCTTTGCGCGATCGATTCATTCTAGTAAACGGTTTTTCCAAGGGCTATGCCATGACCGGCTGGCGCGTAGGCTACATGGCGGGACCAGCCAAGGTCGCAGAAATCGTTCGTACTCTCCAGACTCAATCTTCGACGTGCCTACCCGGTTTTGTGGAAGAAGGAGCGCTCAAGGCGCTGAGTTTGGGGCCGCTATACATGCAAGATAAAATGGATCTTTTGAAGTCCCGGCGCGATCTGGCTGTCAGACTCTTGCGTGACATGCCAGACGTCGACATGATTCCCCCGACTGGCGCCTTTTACGTCTTCATCGACATAAGAAAAGTCCTTGCAAAATCTCCCCTCTACTCCAATGATAACAGCCTTGCTTTTAGCGCAAGATTGCTCGAGACCTCTCACGTCGCAATGGTGCCGGGTGAGGCTTTTGGGACGCCGGGCTTTCTACGATTGAGCTACGCTGTCCATGAGGACGTTTTGCAAGAAGGCCTTCGTCGTTTGAGCCTAGCTCTCGCGGCGTGCTGAACTGCTTATTTTTGAGCATACAATCGGGCGAGGCGAGATATTCGCCCCGCATTTTTTTTGGGCCTGCCTCTTGATGCGGCGATAGAAGTTTACTGAATGTGAAAGGGCTGTATGAGCGAAGGCAAGGGATCCCCCTTACAGGAAACCACTTCTAAAGTGGCTGATATACAACTCGGTCTGCAGCACGACCTGGATGCTTTGAAAACCCAGCTCAGCCCGCGCGCCGTGGAAGACCTCAAGGTCAAATACCTGGGGCGTAAAGGCCAGGTCACGGCCCTGATGGAGACTCTGAAGAGTCTGCCCAAAGAAGAAAAGCCTGCTGCTGGAAAGATCATCAACGAACTGCGGCAAAAGCTTGAAGGCGAACTGGAAATCTGGCGGCAGAAGGCCGAAGACCACGCCCTCGAGCAGAGTCTGACCCAGCATAAGCTCGATATTAGCCTTCCCGTTCAGACGACGACAGGACAAGGCTCTTTGCATCCTGTGACTTTGATGCGCCGAGTCCTACTTGCCGAGTTTCGCCGCCTTGGATTCACCGTCTACGATGGTCCTGAAGTGGACCTGGATTTTTACAATTTCAGTGCCCTCAACTTCAAGGACGATCATCCGGCGCGTGATATGCAGGACACTTTCTTTATCGGAGAACGGGCAAAAACGATTCTGCGCACGCACACTTCGAACATTCAGATTCACGCTATGATGGTGGAACAAGCGCCCCTGCGTATCGTCGCCCCTGGTCGCACCTATCGCTGCGATTCGGATTTGACCCATACCCCTATGTTTCATCAGATCGAAGGCTTCGTCGTTGATGAAGGCATCGACATGGGCGATATGAAAGGGGTGATCGACCGCTTTTTGAAAGCCGTGTTCGGTCAGGATCTAGCGACGCGTCTGCGTCCTAGCTTTTTTCCCTTCGTTGAACCGGGTGCCGAATTCGATCTACAGTGCGTCGCTTGCCGCGGTAAAGGCTGCCGTATCTGCAAACAGACCGGCTGGCTCGAGTTGGGCGGGCTCGGTATGATTCATCCTAATGTTTTCGAAGCGGTCGGCTACGACAGTGATCGCTATACCGGATTTGCTTTTGGTTTCGGCATCGATCGGATTGCGATGCTGCGCTACGGACTTGCAGATTTGCGTCAGCTTTTTGAAGGCAATCAGCAGTTCCTCGGTCAGTTTCCCATCCACCCTTAAGATACAGGGCCTCGATCATGCGCGTTTCTCTTCGCTGGTTACAAGAATATATCGATCTCGCTGACCTCACGATCGGCGAGATCAGCTCCACGCTCACACAGCTTGGCCTCGAAGTCGAAGGGATTGAACTTCTAGCCCCTCTCAAAGGCGATGTTGTCGTCGGTCAAATCCTCAAAGCGGTGACGCATCCTAACGCTGATAAGTTGCGCGTCTGCACCGTCGATGTCGGCAAGGGTGAAGCCCTCAAAATCGTCTGCGGCGCACCCAATGCTCGGGATGGAATCAAAGTCGTCGTGGCTCGCATTGGCAGCGTGTTGCCCAAAGATTTTAAGATCAAAGAAAGCAAAATTCGCGGGGAAGATTCTTTCGGGATGCTCTGCAGCGAAGCGGAGCTCGGACTTTCCGAAGGGCATGACGGCATCATCGAACTTCCGGCCGATGCTCCTCTCGGACTGTCCGTGAGCGAATACTGGCAGCTGGAAGACACGATCATCGAGATCGGCTTGACGCCGAACCGCAGCGATTGCCTCGGTATCATCGGCATCGCCAGGGATCTCAGCGCCCGTCTCAAACGACCTTTGCGCGTACCGACTCTTCACCCGGCCTGGCATAAGGAAGATCTTGATTCTACCTCGAAGGTTCGGGTTCAGATCAGCAGTGCCCAAGAAAGTCTACGATTTGTCGCGCTGCATGTAGGTCACGTGACGGCCGCATCTTCACCCGTCTGGCTCCAGCAGCGCGTGCAGAGAGCTGGTATGCGGGCGATCAATCTCATCGTCGATGCCACCAACTACGTGATGCTAGAAACCGGGCACCCCATACACGCCTACGACGAACGCGATCTGCGCGGAGGCTTGATTCAAGTACGCCGCGCGCATGCCGGCGAGAAGCTCAAGACCCTCGACGGACAGGATAGAGATCTGCATGCTGATGACATCGTCATAGCCGATGCTGAACAGGCGATCGGTCTGGCGGGAATCATGGGCGGCGCCAACAGCGAAGTGAAGAGCGACACGCAGAACATCATCATCGAAGTCGCTCATTTTAATCCTTCTCTTATCCGGAAAACCGCCAAACGGCAGGGCATCCACACTGAAGCCTCGCATCGCTTCGAGCGCGGAATCGATGTTGAGAGATTGGCTTGGGTCGCGCAGCGCGTAGCAGAAGTTATTTATTTGGCCACGCAGGAGTTAAAAGACAAAGGTCAGGACCTGCCCCTGCCCGAGATAGCCAGTCGCTGGATCGATGTCGAGTCCGAAGCGCGCTCGATCCGCCGCGTGACTCTGCGACTCAGTCGCCTCCGAAAGATGACGGCGCTTCCGCAGATCGATGGCACCGAGATGACCGAAATTCTCAGTCGGCTAGGCTTTAAACTGGCGGCCGAAACAGGCGACGTTTACGAGTTCGAAACGCCGAGCTGGCGTCAGGATATTGATCGCGAAGTCGATCTGATTGAAGAAGTAGTCAGGGTCTATGGCTACGATCGTATTCCTGTCAAACTTCCGCGCATGGAACTCGGCGCTCTCCCTGAACATCCTCTCATCGATTTTATCGACGAGAGCAAAGTGAGTTTCGCCGGGTTCGGCCTCAGCGAAGTCATTACTTTCCCTTTCATGAGCGGTGAGGATTTCGCGGCACTTGGCATCGATGCCGAGCATCCTCTGGCGGCGACGGTAAAGCTGGCCAATCCGCTCGTTGAACACGAAAAGCATCTCCGCAGCATCGTCCTCACGGGCTTGATCAAGAGTCTGCTGGAAAATAGGCGTCACGGCATACAAGGCGCGCAGTTGTTCGAAGCCGCACGCAGTTTTCACGAACCACGCGCTCTACCAACGGAAGGTCTAAGTCCGGTTTGGGGTCATTTGAAGAAGCAGGGTGCCCATATTTCTCTCAGGGCCCATCAAGATGATAGGGTTCTCGAACACAACCGCATCGCCGGTCTTCTCGACCAACCCTTTACCATGAAGTCTTGGAATCAGGGCGAGCAAGCGGCCAGTTTCTTTCAAGGCAAGAGCCTGCTGCTGCGCTATCTCCGAGGATTTGGCATCGAATCTCTCCGCTTTACACCGATCGAAGCCAAGGACTTTCCCTGGCTTCACCCCGGCGCTGCCGCTGTGCTTTGGTCGCAGAACAGTCAATTCCTCGGCTATGTGGGCGAACTCCATCCGCGCACGGCCAAAGCTTATGGCCTTGATTTTCAAAACACGCCTGTCGTGTTCGAGCTCGATCTTGAGGCGATTCAGCTCGCCAGTTGCCAGCCGGCGAGCTATGCATCGGGCTCGGTGAAATTCCCACCCGTGGCCCGCGATCTTGCGCTCGTCGTCGCAAGCACGATAAGCTACTCTGATTTTGAGCGTAGCTTTGCAAGCTTCAAGCAGAAAAAGCACCTCAAGACCTATCGGGTCTTCGATGTGTATCAAGGGACCAACATTCCCGCTGGCAAGAAAAGTATGGCCTTTAGTCTGCAGTTTCAAGCTGCGGACCGCACTCTTACCGATCAGGATGTCGAAAAAGAGCTTGAAGCTCTTCTCGTCCACCTCAAAGGTGACCTGTCGGCAGAACTTCGCTAAAATTTGAAAGGACGCGCATGAAACTTCAGCTCAAAACCACTCTGGCTCTCGCTTTGTTCAGTCTGTCTTCACTCGGTCTCGCCAAAGACGTTGCCACGATCAACGGCAAAGGCATGAGCGATGCGGAATATAAGAAAGCTGTCGAGCAACTGGGAACACAAGCCGACATGGTCAAGACCAATCCTGCGATTCGCCAGCAGTTCCTTGATCACATCATCGAGAGCACTCTGCTCGCGAGCGAAGCCAAATCGGCAAAAATCGAAGATTCCGAAGAATATAAGAATCTCGTCGAAACAGCCCGTCGCGATATTCTCGCCAAGCTCTATCTCGAAAAGTTCATCACGGATCAAACAACCGATGCCAAACTCAAAGAATACTTTCAGAAGAACAAGGCTAAGTTCACTGAGAAAGAAGTGAAGGCAGCGCACCTCCTCTTCCCTGAG
>CANJJY010000234.1 GCA_947474445.1 Oligoflexaceae bacterium | reverse complement strand
TTCAGGGTTTCGCGTCGGATTATAGAGAGAAGGCCCGTTGACCATCGCCACGAGCAAGGCCGTTTGGTCGAGAGTCAATCGGTCGAGGGAGCGACCAAAGTAGTATTCGCTCGCCAGACCAAAGCCATGAATCGCATTATTGCCGCTCTGGCCCAAGTAAATCGAATTGATATAGCTCTCGAGGATTTCCTCTTTGCTGTAGTGAAACTCGAGCATCACAGCATAGAGAGCCTCCTTCATCTTGCGTCTGAAGGAGCGCTCGGAGGTCAGATAGGAATTTTTGACGAGCTGCTGGGTGATGGTGCTCCCGCCTTGGACGAACTCGCCGGAGCGAAGGTTATTCCACATAGCCCGGGTGATGCCTGGCGGCGAAATGCCCCAATGCCTGTAGAAATCTCTATCTTCGATGGCGATCAGAGCATCGATAAGGTGCTTGGGAACTTGAGGCAGCTGCACCAGCTTTCTATCTTCTTTTTCTGAGGGATAAATCCCACCTATCTTGAGGGGATCAAGCCTCACGCGGTCGACAGACTTACCATTGACTTCGAGGCGCACGATCTGCGTCGACGAGGGACCTGGACTCAAGGCCAGCTTTATTTTCTTGGCCGCTTCTGCACCATCCCAATACTGAAACGGCCGGCGATAGATCGTATACAAACCTGATTCGACCACATACTCACCCGCTTGCTTCAGGTTGGACACGCGCTGATAGCTCAACTCTTCGAGTTCGTGTTCAAGTTCGTCTGGCTTGAGCGCGGTATCTAAGGAGAGTTCCAGAGGACGGGCATAGACGGTCGAGGGAAGGCGCCAGCGTTGCTGCTCAAAGGTTTGCTTCACGAAGGTATCCATCTGGACCAGCTGCAGCGATGCAAAAAACCCAAGGAGAGGGAGGAGCCAGGGCCAATAGCCCCGGACGGAGCGAAGTTTGTCACGGATCGCGAGGCGATTCAGGAGGGGCATAGGTAACTCCGCAGCAGCAACTCAGAACAGTCAGAACCGATCCACATCTCCCCTATGCGAGATCCGTGCTCAATCATGACTTTCGGTAATAATCCGTGATATTAGCTACTTATCCTTCCGCCGGGGCTCCCCCTCCCCTGTAGCAATATCAGACAAGCGCGAAATTTTAGATAATCAGGCAGAGGAGCTGGTATAATTCTCCATCATCCTTTTTATGCCTTTTCGCGAGCGGCTGGACCCTGTTTCAGCCCGACCTTCATCATGTTTGTCCCGACAGGGCACCAGAGCCAAGAGGAGCTGCTATGTTGAAAAGTTTGCGAGTGAGCGTTTTCCTTTGTACCATGCTGGGTTGCAACATGATGGGGCGAAAAGAAGATCCGGGCTCGGATACGAAAGCCGTCTCGGACACGGTTTATCTCGGCCAAGGCTATGATTCCGATTCATTTCAAACGCGCGATGCCTGCGTAGTGGGTGAAGAACGTATCGAAGCTCAACCGCTATCGGAATGGCAATTCAAGCGGATCGATAACTGGGAAATTGCCAAGCGCGAGATGGGTTATTCCGTCGAAGGGGAATACACCTATGGAATCGCCAAGGTCACGGCGAAATCCTCTTTCACGCGCAACATGCAAGACACCGATCTCACCAGTTCCTACCTGCTGGTTGCCGACTACCTCGGCGTGACCAAGTTTTTGAGAAATGGCGAACTGCCAGCGAGTCTCGTCACGCGCTTCGAATCGGGTGATGCAGGAAAATCTGCCTTTCGGCGTCGCTGCGGCGATCGCTACGTGTCGCAGGTCGATTCCGGTGGAATGCTGCGGGTCATCGTCAAATTCCGCTTTAGCAATAAGTCCCTTAAGGAAAACTTTAGTTTCACAGCTGGGGTGACAGCCGGCGCTGTCGCCAGCGTTTCGGCGACGACCACCGCCATGAACGAGAACGAGAAGCGAAACTCTTCAGCTGAAATCACGATTCACCAGGAAGGGGGCGACCTCGCTCACCTCGGCTCCATTATCAACCCGGATGCCAGCATCGAGTGCAGCCTCGACAACTGGGCTCAGTGTCAGAACATGATCAAAAAGATCATGGAATACTCGGTCAATACCTTTCCTACCGACGTCGGCGCTGGCAAAGGTCGCCTCTATGCCTACAAAACAACCCCTTATTTCGAAGTTGAGTTCTCGCCTCTCTCCGAAGAGGTTCAAGCCAAGCGTCTCGCGACGATGATTGAAATGGAAAAGCAAGACTACGATGTTTTCAAGGCGCAAACGCTGCTGAAGGATAGAGAGAATAATTCTCTCGATGATAGAAAGCGGGAATTAGAGAACCTCAAATCACTGATCAGCCGCAATGTGAGCAAACTGACGACGAACCTTCTCAATTGCGTCGAATACCCCAACGATGTTGTGCGCTGTGTCGAGCTCTCGGCGCTCAAACTGGAAAGCTACGATGCGACCAAGTTAGCCCAAGGCTTAGTGAAGATTATCGGTCCTGTTCTCGGGGGCACGGTCGGAGTAGAATTCGAGCAGACCTGTAGAAATTTCATGACGGGCGCGCAGGGAACCTCTGGCAAAATAGTCGATCAGCTGGCGGTCGCCTGCGATGATGGCCGGATTCTGGCGCCTTCGGGTCGCAATCAGGCGGATCGCTACTACAATAAGAATTGCCCAGCCGGTCAGGTCGTCACCGGCATGCGCGGTGCCCGCGGAGATAAGGACGGAATCGGTAGTCTGACCTTCGCCTGCTCGGATATCGCTGCTCTGCGCAGTAAGGCCGCTCAGGTGACCACCTCCGAATTCTCCATCATCGCCGGGGGGCGCGGCTTTACGTGGGATTGTCCTGCTGGGCTGGCAGCCGTTGGCTTGAAAGGTAAGAGCGAAAAGTATCTCTCTTCGATCGCTCTGATCTGCGTCAGCTATTAACTCTTTGCATCTGAAGTGCGGAAGGCTATCTATGCTGCGACTGACCATCCTTGGCATTGTCTCTTCGCTCATCTGGTGCGGATGCAATAGTCTGGGTCGGCGGTCGCCCGACGATTCCACACTTGCGGCTGACGCTTCCGATACTGTGTTTATAGGCAAGGGCTACGATAGCGAAACATTTCAGAGTCTGGATATCTGCGTCGAAGGAGGCGTCCGGATCGAAAGGCAGACTCTCGTCTCCTGGAACTTTCTCGCGATCGAAGGCTGGGATATCGAGAAGAAAGATCTAGGCTTCAAAGGCGATGGCGAATACGCCTACCAGTTGCTCCAGGGTCAGCCTAAAGCTGAGTTTGTGCGGCAAATCAGGGATTCTGAGCTCAGTAGTTCTTACATCCTCAGGGCCGATTACATCCGTTCCGTAAAGTTTTCCAATTGGGCTACTGTCATGCCCAAGTACCTGACGGAAGCACAGAGCAGCGAGCAAAAGGCTCGGGAATTCCGTCGGCGCTGTGGCGATCAGTATCTCAGTCAGTTGGATTATGGCGGGCGTCTTCGTATATTAGTGAAATTTCGCTTCAACAATCGCGAATCGAAAAAGGCTCACAAGTTCGATCTAGCGACGGCGCAACAAGCTCAGTCGGTGGCGCTGGACCTCTCAAGCTTGAGCGAGAGCGATAAGAAGAGCTCCTGGGTCGAAATTTCCCATTTCCAGGAAGGCGGTGATCGCAAGCACATCGCCGAGGAGCTCCTCTCAGGCTCGACACTCAACTGCAGCCTCGACCAATGGGATCGATGCAAAACGCTGATCGCCAACTATATCAACTATTCACTGTCCGTGTTTCCTGCCGATATCAGCGACGAGCAATCGCGGGTCATCGCCTTTGCCAGTCGACCTTACGAAGACATTTCATTTCCAGAAACCAGCCCTGAGATCAAAGAGGCTCGACGGGCCACGGCATGGGAGTTTGAACGCCAAGACTATGATCTGATCAAAATCGATTCTATCCTCGCTGCTCCGGGCCAAGACGCCATCAGTGATCGCCGTCGTGCGCTCGATCTGATGGGCGCCTCGATCCGCCGCAATCTGGTCAAGTTGAAAGCCAATCTCCGCATCTGCATTGAATTTCCCACAGGATTGCAGCCTTGTCAGAATCTTAGCGCGCTGGCACTTGAATCCTACGATCCTGACAAGATCGTAGCGGGAAGCACGCACATCGTCGGACCGTCCTTGGGCGCGCAGCAGGGCACCGCCTATGATTCGCTCTGCAATAATTTGATGACGGGCCTCAAGGGCTTTTATGGTTCCGTGTTGGATCAAGTCACCCTAGCCTGCGATGACGGGATCATGATGCCGAAAATAGGCCGCATGGATGCAAGGCAGAATTTTGACGTCAACTGCCCTGCGGGCGAGGTTGTCACGGGTATCCGTGGCGGTTTTGGATCATCTCATTACATAGGCAGTCTGACGCTCGCATGCCGCTCTCTCGAAGCCATGCGCCGCGGCGAGACCGCAGCGAGCCCGCATATGCTGCGGATTTTCGGCAATCGCAGCGACTTCGTCTGGGACTGCCCGCCTGGCTTCGCGGCGACAGGTATCAGGGGACTGTCTGGACCCTATGTTAATGCCTTGACGCTGGTTTGCGCTAACTTTTAAATCCTACAAAAAAAAATTCACGGCTCGGAGGCCGTGGATGAGATTTTGATGCGAAAGATCTTAGTGGTGGCTTGAGTAGCAACTCTGGCTGCTCGAGTCGTAGTCGCACTGCAGGTAGTCGCGGCCCGTGTTACAGGTGTCGTGATCAGTGTAGCTGTACTGACTGCAATCGCCCGACTTGTAGAACCAGCGGTGGTAATAATCCGAGTACCACTTGTCGTCGTTGCCGTGATCGTTGTGATCGTTGTGATCGTTGTGGTTATCATGTCCGTTATTCCAACCGCCGCCGTGCCAGCCGCCGCTGTTATTATCGTGATGACTGCTATTATTGTTCCAGCCGCCATTCCCGCCGCCGAAGGCGCTGGCTGCTGATGCACTAATGAGGAGAGAAGCGGCCAGAGCGAGAGAGGTCAGGTTGAAGTTTTTCATGGGTCGTTCCTTTGTTGGGATAAGTTCAGCAGCGGTTTCGATGGTGGCTGCGATTTCGTTCTCCCTCAAAGGATGTGTACTCGCCTGAAATGTTGCAGGTTTTTTTAAAAAATTATTCTCCTATGATTTTAGTGAGTTACAATAAATCTGAAGGTAAGCTTAAAACAGACTTGGCTGAGGCTGCTGTATACATTCTCTACACCTCCCTAAAAACTGCCAGAATCTAAGAGACAAACCCCGTCCCCGCGCCCCCCCATCGCGCGCCTTTCTCATTGATTATCGCCGCTTATTTCCCCGTCTCACCCCGCTCGAGCGATGGGCTTCTCTTTGCATAAGTCCTATGTCAGTGAATCGCTTGAAGTAAGGAATACAGAATGAAGGTCGGCTTGATCAAGGCAACGTTTAATGGTGCGACGCTCTCTATCCTCACGGTCGCCTCCGCCCAAGCTCGGCGCGAAAGCTCGCTTGCCCCTGACCTCGAAGCCAGCCACCTGACGATTCAACACTGCATCGGTGAGCAGAAGAATATTTGCCTTTTAGAAATCAAAAGCGGCAATCAGATCAAGTTTTTTACGCCGGAAAGTTCGCTTTCCGATCTCCTCCAGCAGAGCAGCATCGCCGATAGCGCCATGAATTTTACTGTCGTCAAGGACACGGAGTTTCTGATGATGCAAGAGCACATTGATTATTCTGTGGAATGGGATTTTGCCGGCAAGGAGCAGACGCTGAGTTCAACGTGGGAAAAGAGTTCTCAGACCGAGACCTTGCTCGATGGCTTTTTAGAAGCCATCAGCATGGGCAGCCATCGCACGGTAGCTTCTTGATCCCCATGGGGGGCTTATTTCACAGAAGCTTGATATATTTTCATGATCGTTTCCCACTCTTCGCTGCCCGTTTCGCTCGGTTTTTGTTTCCAGATAAAATCGGGCCGATCCTGCGTCAACCACACTCCCCCTATGATATCGCCCTCTGCATTGAGCTGTAGACGATAGGAATATTGTTTCTTGTCGCGACTTCGTTCGGCGGGATGAGCGTTCCATTGCCGCGAGGTTTCGACGCCATAGAACATGGCTGTGAGAACCGTGACTTCTTTCACCGTCCCGGCCTGAGCTGTGAGGCTGATTTCGCTTGATTCACTGATGACCGTAGAACGGTAGGCGAATACTGGCTGATTCCAAACTTCCTGATCGCGGGTGACGTCAGCGATAAAACCTTCTTTTAAGATTCCGATTTGGTTGGCCAGAGCGATATGAAAGGCTCCCGCATCGACATCCTGGCAACCGCCTGCTTTGACTTGAGCCGCAAATTCCTCGCTCGTGATCGCGCCGCTGTCGCGCTTTTTCTTGAGGGCTTCAAAATCGTTGGTACAGCGGCCGCCGAGCATACTTGGTTTTTTGGCCTGCAAGGATTGATCGACCGCGTACATGAGCAGCGCTTTGATATCTGAACTGCCGAAGGGGATGACGAGACCTTGCGGGCTGCGCAGCGTCACGGTACCTGGTTCCTTGAAGTTGAGCGAGGCCATCGCCCAAGCATGGCAGAGTCCATTCCACGCGGCTATTTTGAAGTTAGGATCAAAGAGTTCATGTGATCGCACTGTTTTAAGGACCTGAGTGCGCGCGCGCTCGCTGCGCGTGGCCGGGTAATCGTAGCGACCGCGATAGAGATCAAGTTTTTCGGCTGGGGAAAGGCGTGCAAGATCCTTGCGCTTGAGATCTTCATAGGAAGCGAGGGTATAAGCACGGCGATCATCTGAGGAGACGCCCGAACTCTCGTTCCAACGATAGGCGATACCACCATCCGCATGGGGCCAATAGCTGTCTGTCCACGGTTGCTCGGGAAGAGACGCGTTGAGGGGAAGTTCTGAAAAGTTGCGCACGTAGAGTTCAGACGTCAGTGATGCACGGGCGTCAACCGCGGACGGAAGGGGCTTTTGTCCTGGCTTTTTCTCATTTTCAAAAGGGTTATCGACAGAACAGGCCGCCATCGTGAAAAAGCTCAGAGACACCAAAAGATGAATCAACTTTGACATCAAATGCCCTCGCGCGAATAAGGTCTCATTCGCGCCAATATAGCATATGAAGCGGGGTATTCAAGTCAATTGTGAGAGAGATGGTCCGCAATTTTGTTTCATGGGAAGCAGATGCCATCCTATCTGATATCGACTGAGGCGGACGCCCAAACCCTGAGAGGGAGAATCATCTCTCTCTCGGCTATTGGGCGGGATAAACCACTTTCAAGGCATCGGTAAGACTGATGCCCGTCGGCAAGA
>CANJJY010000233.1 GCA_947474445.1 Oligoflexaceae bacterium | reverse complement strand
CTTGCGGCAGAGAGTGATAGCCTGGCGTAAGCAGCAAAGCGAAATGTCTTTGAAGAAAGTTCTGAAGGATCCGTATCAAGGGAACTTGACTTGATCAGGCCAGGGAGAGCGAAACTTGCACATGCAAAATTCATCGACCCATTCATAACCCATCCGCTGATAGATTTTGTTCGAGGTGGGGTTCGATAGCTGGGTGAAGAGAGCGCAAAATTCATTTCCTGAGGCGAGGAGGTGTGCGGAAAGCCGAGCGACGAGCTCACTCGCATAGCCTTTGCCACGGTGTTCAGGAGGGGTGTAGACCAACCCTATGGTTCGACCATGCGGCAGGCGTCGCCCTGCTGTTGCCATCGCCACCGGTTTCTTATCGAGGCGCATGCAGTAAAGATCCCGCGCCCCAATGCGTTGCCTCTGACCGTGCAAACTTTCTTCGAGACTCTGCGAAGTATC
Source organism: Oligoflexaceae bacterium (assembly GCA_947474445.1). Taxonomy (GTDB): domain Bacteria; phylum Bdellovibrionota_B; class Oligoflexia; order Oligoflexales; family Oligoflexaceae; genus Oligoflexus. The sequence goes on along the minus strand of CANJJY010000233.1, from coordinate 6,845 downwards.
TCCCGTTTCTGCCGAAAAGTGACAGGCCCATTGCGCATAGGTTTCCAGATCTTCGATCTGGGCAACCTCCCAAGACGCTCCCGTTGCAGGCGGCATCGTTACCTCAGTCAATCGAAACAGACCCTGGCGATCTTCATGATACTTGTGCGCCGCAAGCTCCGGCCAGGCAGCAAGAAAAGTTTGGACCACGGACAAGGGACCCTGCACTTCGTGCAAGAGCAATGAAATGGTTTTTAGGTACTGAACCAAAGCCACCACGGCAGCAGGCGCGCCGACGGACAGACAGAGGGGAAAAGGGGGAGTAAGATGGGCGTAAAAACCAACTTGCCCAGCTTGTTCGACGACAAAGAGATGGTAGCTGTCAAAGGTGCGAGAATTGTTTCTGAGGCGATCTAGGATGCCCATGGGAATGTTGTTGCGCAGCTCATCTTGGGCGAGAAACGAGAGAGTCCCCTCGCTCACTAGCTTGACATCTCGTATATGTTTTACATCCATCGGACAGGCGACCTCAGAAAGATTGACCTTCAGTCTATCGCAGATCGACTACAAAGAAATCCTCATATGGCTTTCGACCTTAAACTTCGATCTCACTCATCGATTTCGTCTCCGAAATTTTGCTGGGCCCGAATTAAATCTCAACCTGGCGTCGGAAGTGAGGCGCACACGTAAGTCCTTTTTTCTATTTGAAAAAATAGCGCTTTTCGGTTATTTAGTGCTTCTCCATGGCCTTTTTACTTTTGTTCGCCGCCGCAAAGGGGAGCCATTTAGGTCACTCCCAATTCCTCCCATCAATGAATTGATGGGGCTCCTTGTGAGGAAATATTATGAATCCTTCGCGTACTCGGCATCTAGAAAAACATCGCAGTGAGCGCACGGGATGGTTGCGCGCTGCAGTGCTTGGTTCCAATGACGCTATTGTTTCGACGGCAAGTTTGATGTTGGGCGTCGCCGCCAGTCATGCGTCACGTGAGGCCATTCTCGTGGCTGGAATCGCGGGACTTGTCGCAGGATCGATGTCGATGGCTGCTGGTGAATATGTATCGGTCAGTTCTCAACGCGATGCTGAGTCTGCAGATATCGAAAAGGAAAAGCGGGAACTTGCCAAGAGCCCGGCATCGGAACTGAATGAACTCACTGAAATATACATGGGCCGCGGGCTTCATCGGGACCTCGCTCTGCAGGTCGCCCAGCAATTGACCGCGCACGATGAACTTGCCACTCATCTCCGCGATGAGCTTGGGATAAGGGAGGGTGACTTGGCTCAGCCTTGGCACGCAGCTTGGGTCTCAGCCGTGAGCTTCGCTGTTTTTGCCCTGTTACCTTTGCTCTTTCTTTGGATCGCTCCGCCTTCCCTGCAAGTTTTTAGTATCGCCGCATCGTCTCTTGTAAGCCTGGCAATACTCGGTGGTTTAGGAGCCAAGCTCGGCGGGGCACCGATGCAGCGAGCGGTTTTCCGCGTAGTCCTCGGAGGGGGCCTTGCCATGCTGGTGACGGCCGGTATCGGTAAACTTTTGAATGTGGCCGTTGGCTGAATCGGCAAGGAGGTTTATACCCATGCATCGCCGCCAATTCTTGATGCATAGCAGTCTAGGGCTCTTTTCTCTCGTAGCGATGAATAGGTGCAAAACGATGGCGGAAGAGATCGGTCCAGCGGATAATCTCCACGCGAAGCCAGAACCTTTCCTCTTCGATATGGTTCATGAAAATCCTGGCGAAGCGGACTTTGCTTCGGCTTATCTCGAACCCGAGAAGCTAAGAAGCCTAGGTTATAATGGCAAAGTCTTTTTTCTGTTCGAAGCCGCGCAATTCGGCATTTCATGGCGAAATTACGACTTATCGATCTATCCCGATGGCTGCGACGAGATCCTTTGGCAAGAGAAGAAATATGCTGAGATTACGGCGAAATACGACGCGGCGCAGAGAGCAGGTCTCGCCGTCTATTGTATGATGGACATGATCGTCTTGCCTCGTCTTATTGTGGATCGATATAAGAGCGCGATTTGCACGGAAGACGGCAAAATCGATATTCATCGTTCAAAAACTCAAGAATTGATATCGTACCTCCTCGATACCATATTTAAAACTTTCCCCCAGCTTGCAGGTCTCATCATTCGAACGGGAGAGACCTACCTTCATGATGCGCCACATTTTGTTGGAAATGATCCCATACTGAAAGGAGCAGATAGTCAAATTGCATTGATTCGCCTCCTCCAGAAGGAGATATGTGATAAAAGAGCTAAGCGCTTATTCTATCGGACTTGGGGATTTGATGGCTTTCATTCCAACCCCGCTTACTATCTTAAGGTGACCGACCAAGTAGATCCCCATCCGCTTTTGATATTCTCGATCAAACATACTCAGTATGATTTCTGGCGAATTGAATTCAATCCAACTTTGGCGATTGGTAAGCACAAGCAAATTGTTGAAGTTCAGTGCCAACGTGAGTATGAAGGAAAAAGTGCGCACCCTAATTATATAGGAAAAGGCCTAATCGACGGCTTTACTGAATCGATGGGCACAGGAAAAAATAAATGTCTGCGAGACATCATCAATCAGCCACATTTCTCTGGACTTTGGACTTGGTCGAGAGGAGGCGGCTGGAGCGGTCCCTACATCAGAAATGAGTTGTGGGCCGATTTAAACGTTGAAGTTATCTCGAAGTGGATCTTGAATCCGCACCTCAGCGAAGAAGAAGTTTTTAAAGGCTATGCGGCTTCTTTAGGTTTTGCAGGTGCCGATATAGATCGCTTCCGAAGGATAGCCCTCCTTTCTGCAGATGCTATCTACTCCAGTCAGTACAGTAAGTACGGAATGGATGATCTTCTCTGGACGCGCGATAATGTTATCGGCGGTGTGTCCGAGTTGCGTAAGACTTTCGATCGTGCTCTTCGAGACAATACGGGCGAAAAATATTTGGCTGAAAAGAGCTTGGGGACAAAACTCTGGAAGGAGATTGAGACACTCGCTTTCCAAATTCAAAGTGGCAGTGAAGATACGAAAGCCTTTATTCGTACATCTTGCACATACGGCCGGATCAAACATGAGATCTTTGAAATGGCTTGGATCGTCCTTTTTATCGCTTATCAAAAGGAACAAAACGGGAATGGAGACATTCCACGGATACGGGCTGCGATCAGCGCCTATGACCGCTTATGGGATGAATGGCGCTCTCTCGGCCAAGCTAAAGAATGCCCCTCCATTTATTTAGACACATACTCCAATGGACGTCCGGGAGTCGGTGAGTCAGTGAATCGCTATCGACGACTCTAATGCTGTTGCGCATACTTGATGATTCGAGCTTACTTCGAAGGTCGAACGGCAAGAGTGTCATTGGATTCGATGCCAACACCCTAAACAGGATCGACTTCCTCCAGTTCGACCTTCAGACGAATAGAAACGGGAACCGAAGACAAAGGGATGCCTAGGAATGAGTTCGGCTTTTGCGTCACCTCCTCACTATAGGACAGAACGCGGAAAGCTGTTCCTGGTGCAAAGAGAACTTCGTCTTCTGATTGGAATGCTGATAGGGATACCACGCTCCTCCCGGTTTTTGATTGAATCGCGTACGAAATATTCACTCCACTCGAAGGTTTCGCAAAGCCTAGGTTTGCCAGCCTCGTCGTACTCAAGAAGACCTCCTCAAGCACGATATTGCCGACCTTTAGAGTCTCCCTGATAGCCTTTAGCATCGAAACATTGAGATTTTCCGTCCGGTACACAGTGCCTTCGAACTTATCGAGCTTGTTCAATCCCGAGGCTGCAGAATAGATGATATTCTCGAGCAAAGGCAGCTTCGCGACATCACCGCGCAAGACTCGATTCATAGGGATATAGCCATTTCCAGTATAAAAGGCGATGCTGAGAGCTTCAGCAGACGCCATAGCCCCTTTCATTCTCTCAACGACCTCGGCATTGTTTCCTTGGTCAATCATAACGGCACTCAGTTGTTTCTCAGCTGCCTGCAGGGTTGCGGGGGGGGGCTACATAATCGTTGAGGCGAACAATACAGGCGGGTTTCTTCCGAAGGTCCTCGCATGCATTGGATTTCAAGAATTCAGGAGTCACGGTACATGTGGAGACGGAAGGCGTCGAGACGGCCTTTTCCATCGTTGTGCGGCAACCCGCGGACCCGAGAAGGAAGAGAAGAAGCCACACCAGGAGGGCAGCAGTGCCCCCGCGCCTCAGTTTGTTGCTTTGTCTGACAGAGCTTTGCATGGATTGAGTACTCTCTAGGTATTGAAGGACATGAATCAGCTGTAATATGATGAATTGACACTAGAGTACGATTGTAAGGGAAAAGAGGGCTCCTATGAAAATCAAAATTTTGTGCTTGATAATCTTCGTGGTATCAAGCCTGCAGAGTCAGGGAGTGCACGCAGGTATACTCTTGCCCTTAGTGAAAAAGGAAACCCTGCATAGCGTGGACGACCTGCTCTCCATCACGCTCAAAAACCTTGACCAAAGCAAACTGGGTCGTAACACCCCCATCATCTTGCGCCAAGAGTTAGGCGACTTTCTTGCTTCTATCAGCAAGAGCGCAACTTGGGGAGAGCGGGTAGATGTCAGTGACTTTATGAAAGCGATCTTAGAAAAAGGAAAGTGCGGGGCCAACGTCTCTTGTCAGATAGCCTTTAACTTGACGCCTAATCAAATCGATGGATATCTTGATACGATCAAGCGCGACCTGTTAACCGCAAAAGTGGGCGATAAGGCTCCCAACGGCGAGGTGCTCACCGAAACCGACATTGAAGATCGCATTCTGGCCGCCAGGAAACTAAACAAGGAACCCGCCAATTTTCAAACGCCCGACAAATTGATTCCTCTCAAATGTAATGGTTGAAAAAAGCAACAAAGGGCTGACCCATCTATCGCTTCGAGGAAGAAGCAAAAGCCGAGGCCTGTCGCAGTTTGGCCATGAGAGCGATGAAGGCCGCTTCCTCTTCGCTGGTAACAAGCTCCGACTCCAGATCGACAGGTGAGCTTTTATAGTAAAGCAGGAAGCTATTCATCTCACTCTCTCAGCGGGTCTTTTGTCTTTAGTCCACGAAAGTTTCATCGTGCGCCCAGGTTGGTGAAGGGCCGCCGGCCTTTCCGGAATTAGAAAATCGGATTGGTTATGGTTAGTTGATGGAGAGGGAATGGAGTCGCTTTTGAGGAGATTGTGCGCGTGGCAGAGGACTTGGAGATTGGGGAAGGTGGTTTGGCCTCCGGCGGAGATCGGGATGATATGGTCGATGTCGAGGTAGCGCTTTTGGGTGCAGCGCCGCCCTTCGGGACTGATGTATTGGCAGCTGTGTTCGGCTTTCTCGAGCAGGAGATGCTTGAGGCCTTTGGGTATATAGCGCGTCGGGCTTGAGTAATGCTGCCAGAGATCGGGAGAGGCAGCGGGCTTGTTCTGGAGATCGTTTTTATTGAGATAGGCTTGGGTCAAGATGGTGAGAATGGACTGCAGATCACCATCGGGGACCTGATGGGATAAGAGTTCTTTGACTCTCTCCCATTGATGATGCAAGGACGCTGGGATCTTGAGCTTATAGCTATAGTGCTCCTTGCCGAGATACTGAATGCGCACTTTAGTTTGGGAGTCCTCGCCCAGGGCGGCTAGATCGCGCAAGGTTTTCTGTGCGCTGCGTTTGCTTTGACCGGCGACGCGGGATAAGAGTTCGGACCAGGCGAATTTGCCTAAATAGGGGCAAAGGAGCGAAGCCAGAGTGAGGTTGATCTGCCCAGCACGGAGAGCGGTGAGGAGTTCAGGATAGTGCTTGATCTTACGGGAGACCTGCAGGCGCCGGTAGATGCAGCCTTCGGAGAGACCAAATTCGACCCGGCAGAGTTCGAACATATTCGGAAAGCCGAGAGAGAGGTGGAGCTGGCGATTCTCGATGGCGCTCAGGCCGCAGAGAAAATCGCATAAGGCAGATCGCTCTTCGCCACAGAGCGCGCGCATGTTTCGCATCAGTTCCGCGGAATCGTGGAGACCGCTAGGATCCATGGCCTTCTCCTTCACTGATCTCTCTCAAATCTCCCGCTATCCTACCATTTTATTCCCACTCCGCAAGCACCCAAGGGTCCCCATTTTCATCCATGTCTAAACCGGGAGGGCTCATGTTATGATGACAAGGATCAAAGGTCTTGAGACGAGCGGCGGGCGCGGAAGGAAAAATTATTTATTTAAAGTTTCTCAGCTTGTTGAGACGGCAGTGGCTCGCGATCCTGGGGGTCGTCCTGTTTGCCTCTCTCCTCTATCATTTCAGAGCTTATGCAGCGGTGGATTGCGCTGAGGTTCAGGGCTGGATCCGCGGCTGGGGTCCGGGGGCGGGAGTCTATTTTTTCGGCCTTTATGTACTGGCAACCCTCGGCTTTTTTCCCGGCATCCTGCTCAGTCTGGTGGCGGGTTTGGCTTTTGGACTCATCGGTGGAACTTTGCTGGTGGCGGGAGGGGCTACGGTTGGGGCGATGATTATTTTTTTCGTCGCGCGCTATTTTTTTCGCGCGCAGGTGGAGCAAAAACTGGCTGGAAAGAAATGGTTTCAAAGCTTCCGGCAGCGGGCCATCGATGAAGGCTTTTTCTATATTCTCTTTGTGCGACTGGTCCCCTTGTTTCCCTTTGGTGGCATTAACCTAGCGAGTGGCCTCCTCCCCCTGCGGGCGCGGGACTATTTTTTCGGTTCTTTCTTTGGGATGATTCCTGGGTCCTTTGCCTATGTTTATCTGGGGCGCGCGGGCTGTCAGGTCATCCAGCCTATCCTTCACGGCGACTATTCGCTGGGCGCGATCGCCCGGGAAGACCAGCTGAGCTTTGCCCTCGCCCTCCTCCTCCTGATCGCCCTCTCGACCTTGCCTCT
>CANJJY010000232.1 GCA_947474445.1 Oligoflexaceae bacterium | reverse complement strand
AGCAGTTGCCAGCAACCTTTACTGGCGTTCACATCATCGGTCCACGTCTGCAACGAGCCATACCCATGCAGGGATTTCATCACGTCATCGATAGCTACAATCGTTTGCTTACAGACGGGGCTCAAATCGAAGCGTTTGTTCACGAAGGTTTTTGGGCGGATCTCGGGACACCGGTCGATTACTTCAAGGCCCACCATGATCTCATGCAATCACCGCACCGAAGCAGTTTGATGTCTTCTTTCGGGCTAGATAACCATAGCAATAAAAAGGCTTGGCGATTTGAGGAGAATAGCTTTTGCTTGGATCCAAAGTTTTCGGGTTCGATAAAAAATAGTTTTATTCTCGGACCTGCAGGTCTCGAGACTGTGCGATCCATCCGAAACTGTTTAGTCTACCCAGCTAGTCAAGCCGATGCCTATACAGACCTTAACAGCATGATTATCACACCTTATGGAAATTTTTCATTAGAATGATGGTGTCTATACTGAGGCAAGTGCCTAGGCTGATTATTCACGCAGTCATGGCATCGATAATCTAAAGGAGGCTCTTGAGAAAGAAGAAGAGGGAGCTTCGATGCTCGTTTTTAAAATTGTCTTGCTATAAGTCTTCTGCGAAGCAGTCATTGCAAAACCAATCTTTAAAACAACGCTTTCGTCGCTATACCTTAGAAGTTCAGGTGATTATCTAGGGTTTCGCTTTTAGATCAATGTTCTTTGCAAAAAGTCTTGGTGCGCCGCGCGGTTAAACAGATCATCCATGTGATCGTTAGCCACCTCAAACACAACTGTCTTTTGGACTTTCTCGACTTTAGTAACCGAATTCGTATTTTGTTTCGTATCCTGAGCCTTGTTCACCTTTTGCGCAGTCTTGCTAGGAGCTGGAACGTCCAGAGCAGCGACTTTAGATGGGTCCACGTAGTAGATAGTTGTGCCGGCAGTCAAACGGTCAGGATTGTCGATTCGATCATTCTGGCGCCAAATCAATTTCCAAAGAGTTGAGTTACCCAAAACGCGTCCTGCAATCGTCGCCAGAGTATCACCCTGTGAAACTTGAACTTGATCTCGCTTTACGCCTTCATAGACACCAGCAAAATTCATCGACTGTTCGGTCAATTGGTAATACACGACATCACCGGGATAGATCAGCTTTGGGTTGGCGAGGCCTGTAAAGTTTGCGATCTCTGTCCATTTGTTCCCGTCGCCGTAGATCCTTTGTGCGATTCTGGCAAGCGTGTCACCTTTTTGCACGATGTAAACCATTTTTGACCCGAGCTCGGGGAGTCCGGGACCTGCTGGCATTCCTACCGCCGCTGAGGCACTGGGAGCTTGAGCCGTCGACCCCATGGCCGGAGCCGCGTCAAGACCGGTGTTCCCGGCCAGGTTTTCGACCGGAGCTTGATCGGTTGCCGCCACTGCAGCGTTTGAAGCGCCAACATTGTCAAAGGTTGGATTGGCACCGGCATTAGCTGCCGCCGGGGTACCACCATTGGCACCATTCATTTCTTCGATGATTTGCTGTAAGTCTTCTTCGCCACCCGTTGCGGCCGTCGCCTCTTCGCCAGCGTTGTTACCTTCGCTTGCTTCTTGATTGAGACCGACGTTGTTGTTTCCCCCTTCTGCATTGGCCGTATCCGTTCCCTGTCCTTCTTCATTCGGATTTGCGGCATTTTCATTGCTACCATTCGCTGCTACCTCTTCTCCCGCCGCCGCATCCTCTGAGCTCGAGCATCCGAACTGCACAGAGTTAATGGCAACCATGAAAAAGAGCGCAGGCATCCACCTGGCTATTAATCGCTTCACGAAAAAACCTCCTTGTTTCTGAAATTAAAGACCATGCTTAGTAACACTGAACTAAAACCTCCTCGTTAAAAGTTAATCGGACCATCTTTTATCTCGGTCGAAACACGATGATCCTTTAGTCATTAAAACTCCAAAGCCCTGTCGCAACAAGAAGCAGGCTTTTCCTTGTACGCATCCAGAATTCTTGCCTTCTCTTGCATAAGTGTGAGGAGTATATACTCCAATTTGCCAAGGCAAATAGAGCGAAGACTCGCCTATTCATCTCCTCTGTGATCATGCAAACGGAGTAGGCACGCAAGGATCGACATTGATTCGATGACTCCTCAGTCCATCCAATCCACGCCGTTTAGTGGATTGACCACCTTTATAGCTGCAGCTAAGCTATTACTAGATCTTAGAGACTTAGTTGCGAGCGGTTTTTGATTGCTCAGTTAACGCCTCTGCATTATGACAAAGCTCCTAGTCGCGTCTGATCCAGCTATACCTCATCCTATTCAACACCCCGTCTGCGAGCTGGACTCGGACCTAAGCTAGAGTCAACGTCTGGAGAGTGACTAAATGAGCAAATTCGAACATATTAGCGTCCTCCGCAACGAACTCGTCGCTGCCATGATCCTGACCGAGGGATCCCTCGTAGTCGACTGCACCGCGGGAGGAGGAGGCCACACCGCCGAAATCCTAAAATTGATTGGCAAGAGCGGTAAAGTATTAGCTTTCGATCGGGATATCACGGCTATAAAGGTTCTGAACGAGCGCTTTCATACTGAGTTGGCCGAAGGCCGAATCGAAATAATTCACGGCAAATTTTCAAGTTTGCGCGACAATTTGGAATCAAGACAACTTCTGGGGAAAATTAATGCGGTTTGCGCCGATATTGGAGTCTCGTCGCCCCAGCTGGATGAAGGTGAAAGAGGTTTTTCATTTTCTAAAGACGGGCCTCTCGATATGCGGATGGATCAGTCGCAAAAAATCAGTGCGGCCGACTTGGTAAATTTTGGAACTGAGGCCGAGCTATTGCGCATCTTTCGCGAGTATGGAGAAGATCCCCAGGCAAAACCGATTGTTAGAGCCATCTTGAAGCAAAGAAGTATCAAGCCCGTAACGCGGACGCTTGAATTGGCCGATCTCGTGGCAGCAACAGTTCGTTACAAGGAAAGAAGCCGCAAGCACCCAGCAACCAAAGTTTTTCAAGCCCTTCGGATCGCCGTAAATGCCGAGCTTGATGAACTTTCTCTTTTGCTTCAAACTTTGCCCGAAGTTGTTAGACCGGGAGGTCGCGTGGCAATTATCAGCTTTCACTCTTTAGAAGATCGCTTGGTTAAACTTGGGTTTAGAGAGCTTTCTGAAGGTAAGCGAGCCTTAATTGATCGACATCTTCCTGTTACAGCTCGCCAGCTCGCTCGACTGGAAGAAAGGCAATTTTGTATAATTAAACCTTTTCCCTTGGTCCCTTCAGAGGAAGAGCTGAGCCTTAATCCTCGCAGTAGAAGCGCTAAGCTTAGAGTAATTGAACGTTTAGACGAGGGAGTTTAGACATTGAAAATAGCCTTTCATCGCTTTTGGACCAAAATGCCACTGGCCATTCTCGTTTCCATCTTTTTTTTGGCCTCGCTTAAGGCCTACATTAAAATTCAAACAACACTAATTGGCTATAAAATTGGTCAAAAAAAACAGCAGGAAGCCGAGCTTCTCGAACAACAAAGCAGTCTCACCATGGAATTAGCTAAACTTACCACCAAACAGTCGCTCATGGATGCGGCGGCTGTCCACGAATCTTCGATGGCGGCACAGGGATGGGTTTCGCACTAAGTTACACGCAGTTCTTGAAAAAAATGCGCCGCAGGGTGAAAGCCAGTCAAGCGGTCGATTCCTTTCAGGAGGCTCGCCATCGATGGCTTAGCCTTAGCCTTTTGATTGTGTTCGGCATCATCTCCATCCGAGCGATAGCCATCCACGTTTTTTCGCCTTCAGCCGATATCCTCGAAAATTTAGCGCGGCGCCAGTATCAGCAAAAAATCGACTTATCTCCCTACCGAGGTAACATTTATGATCGTCGTGGGGAGCCTCTGGCGATAAGCATTAGACGGCCATCTTTTTACGTCAATCCTCGGATTTTTTCCCCTACTGCGCAGGAAATTAAGCAACTCAGCTCGATACTCGCCATGAGCCCAGCGAAAATCCGGCAGATATCAAAACGCAGCAATTACTTTGCCTGGGTCGTCCGCAAAATCGAGCTGGCTCCAGCTCAAAAGGTATCGGCTCTCAATATAAAAGGACTCTACGAGATCACCGAACCGGCAAGGTTTTATCCGAGCGGAATGGATCTCGCTCATCTAATCGGCTATGTCGGCGTAGATAACCATGGTCTTCTCGGTATCGAGCTCGGCTATGATCACTTCTTGCAAGGCGAAGTCTTGAGCACTCGCAACAACCGGGACGCTCGCGGCGAATCGATTTACAGCGATTCTCTGTTAGCTTTACCCGAAAAAACAGGGAAAAACATAGTCCTGACGCTCGACAGTGCTATTCAAAATATTGCTCAGAAAGCCTTGGTCAAAGGTATTGAAAAAGCCAATGCCAAAGGCGGATTCGCCATAGTTTCTGAACCACATACGGGGCGAATTCTGGCGATCGCGAATGCTCCTTCTACGGCAGTAGGAGGATTTGCCCGCATGCAACCGGAAAATCTTCGCAACCGCGCTCTAACCGATATTTTCGAACCGGGTTCGGTGGTCAAGCCGCTGATCATTGGCCGTGCCCTTGAAGAGGGTCTTACCACTCTCGATGAAGTTCATAACACTTACAACGGAAGCTATCGAGAGGAAGGCTGGAAAAATACCGTCATCCATGATTCCCATGGCGCCGCATCCCTAACGACCGAGGAAATCATTGTCGAATCGAGCAACATCGGAACCTTGCGGATAGCCAAGCGTTTGGGACCCGAAAAACTATCGAATGCACTGGTGGATTTTGGCTTTACGCAAAGGGAACAGCAGATCGGGTTTCCCGGACAAATGTTTGGTCGACTCACCGACTGGCGCAAATGGGATTCGGTGACTTTTGCTACCGTGGCCTTTGGCCAAGGAATGGTAGCGACGGGACTAGAACTAGTCCAAGCTTTCGGAGCGATCGCCAACGGCGGAAACCTCATGCGACCTTACCTGATCGATCATATTGAATCGGCGGAAGGTGGAATGCTTGAGAACCATGGATCCGAACTGATTCGCCGGGTCCTGCGTCCTGAGACCGCCCAGCAGCTCAGACAAGTCCTAAAAAAGGTTGTCGAAGAGGGCACAGGTAAAAACGCCTTGCTATCGCAGTACACCAGTGCCGGAAAAACAGGAACCAGCCAAAAGGTAGACCCGGTGACCAAGACCTATGGGAAACAACTTCGTATTGCAAGTTTCATAGGCTTTGCTCCTTTCATTGACCCCCATCTGGTCGTCTACGTCGTCATCGACGAACCCGGCAACAAACCATATTATGGCGGAACTTGGGCAGCGCCGGTATTTAAAGAAATCGCAGAGGAAAGCCTCCGCTATCTCAACGTCGCTCCAGATAAAGCTCCTGAGAAAGACGTCCTTGCTAAGAACACGAGCGATCATTTAAAAACATCATCAGACTGAACAAGGGTACCCAGACTCCACAAGGCAGAGTGGAAAAGCGCCGAAACAGCTAGTTGGGGAAAAACATGATAAAGGACTTCATGCGATCAATGGGTTGGCGAACAGGACGACTAGATGTGCCTGACGATCTTCCCCGCCTGATTCAAACCGATTCGCGGAAAATCTCCGCTGGGCAATGGTTTGTTCCCATTATCGGCGAAAATTTTGATGGCCATTCCTTTATTGATGAAGTCATTCAAAAAGGTGCCGCTGGTTTCTTTTTTGCTACGCAACAAGCCGAAAGAATATCTCTCGACCTACGACGTTTCGGTATTGAGGTCGATAACACAACATTGGCTCTCCAAGCCCTTGGTCGATGGTGGCGCAGTAGGCATCCCTCCTGTCGCGTGGTAGGCATCACCGGCTCCTCGGGAAAGACGAGCGTGAAGGAATTGCTGTTCTTTATGTTGGAAGCGGTAGGGCCGGCACTTAAAACTGAGGGCAGCCTCAATAACGAGCTCGGTGTGCCATTGACTCTCTGTCAAATACAAGAACAACATCAATTTGCAGTTATCGAAATGGGCGCTCGACATAAAGGGGATATCGCGTTTCTGGGTCAGATGGTTCAGCAAGATGTTGGCGTTTTGCTTAATGTAGGCACGGCTCATATTGGTGAGTTTGGAAGTGCCGAAAAGATCCTTGAAACAAAAATGGAAATCGCTCAGGCAAACCACTGCGTATATTTTCGAGATGACGAGCGGATTCACAAGGCCATGCGCGCTCTACCGGGCAAAATCTTAACGACTTTTGGAACTCACTCAGCTGCTGACGTTCGTATTCTATCGACGGCTGTTTCTCCCCATGGACATTTGCTCCTTGAACTTTCAATTTTAGGTAAGACCTCCCGTCTAGATTTGCCCTATTTTCATGAAAGTTACGCGACAAATGTTGCCACGGTCATTGCCATAGGACAATCGCTAGGACTGTCGCTCGATGCGTGTTTGACCGGACTACAAGCTTTTAGTGGCGTCAAAGGGCGATTTAAAGTTCATGCTTTACCAAACATGGTCTTGATTGATGACGCCTATAATGCCAATCCCCAAAGCATGCGGGCAGGACTTCAAACTGTTGAAAGCGCATACAGGGATTATCAGAAAGTCCTAATTTTGGGCGATATGAAAGAACTCGGTGATACGGCGGAAGAAGCCCATCGTGCGATCGGGCAGTATTGTGCCGAGCAGATCCACCCCTTAAGACTTATTACTGTGGGTTCGATGGGACGTTGGATTGCGGACAGTGCATTGAAATCGGGCATGAAACCGAACCAACTAGCATCCTACGACGAAGTTTCTCAAGTCTTGCCCCACCTGCAAGAAATTTGCGATAAAGCTCAATTACTTTACGTTAAAGCGTCTAATAGTCTAAGATTAAGTAAAATAATTGATAGTTTCCTCTCCAAATAGGAATTCAAAGCCTTTGCTTTACCATATTTTCCATAACTTGGCCGATACCTTCTCAGCATTCAACGTTGTGCGCTACATCACGTTTAGGACGATGGCCGCACTTTTAAGCGCACTTTTCATCAGTCTTATTTTTTCACCCTGGTTTATAAGAAAACTCAAAAACAAGCAAATTGGCCAGCAAGTCCGGAATGATGGACCAAAATCACACTTCTCTAAAGCAGGTACGCCTACGATGGGAGGCGGCTTGATTCTCTTCGCGACCTTGGTTCCGGCATTGCTCTGGATGGATTGGCTCAATCCACATCTTTGGCTCGTCTGTCTCATTACCTTGGGATACGGCATCATTGGATTCACAGATGACTATCTAAAGGTTTCAAAGAAAAACACGAAAGGCTTGGCAGGCAAGAAGAAGCTTTTGGGTCAGTTCT
>CANJJY010000231.1 GCA_947474445.1 Oligoflexaceae bacterium | reverse complement strand
GGCCTTCGAGGAGCTCTGATGGGTCGCCGTCGCTCGGGTCCATTCTTGATAATCCTTGAGATCACTTTCACGGTAAACAGGACGGATATACCGATCTTTCCGCACGCGGCCGACCCGCAATTCGCGGCCGGAGATCTGCGTCAGACGCGAGCGTTTGATGCCGAGCATCTCCATCGCTTGTTCCGCATCGATACAAAACTCATCGCCCACGACTTCGTCGCCGCGCAAATGGACGATCATCGGTAGCTGCCGATCGCGTTGCGAAGGTGGAATTTCCCATTCTTGCATCATATTAGACTCTATATGCGGCTGACCTTCATAGACCAGCGATCCAAAGTGCGAAAGGTCTCGAGGCTTTTATAATCTTTCTTATTCTCGAAGAAAAGCTGGAAAGACATCAGATGCTCCCCTTCTCGAAACCGGGTCAAGTCAAAATAGAGACCGAGATTGACCGGACTGTCGACCAAAGTTCTCAAATCATCGTTGTTACGCTTTTTCAGCTCATCGCCCGACTTGTCACTCAGATAATAGAAGGGCACGTTGCCGTCTTGTAGCATCTGCGAGGATGGACGCATCAAGACGTACATCATGCGATCATCGCCGACCAGGCTGGCCCAATATTCGGCCACGGGACTCGGTTCTTTTTTCAATAAACCAAGCACGCCGCCTTTGTCGTCTGACTCCTCATAGGGTCGCATGTTGGTATCAAAGGTATAGGTCTTTGGATTATCACGCAGGGCAAATCCATAGTAGAAGCCGCTGCCTTTATTCAGACTTTTGATCCCATCCAAGGGATTATAGATGATGGCAGGAAGGATCACGCTATTGCTGAAAAAGCTGACTTCCGTGTACATCCCCACTTCAAATTTGAGCTTCAAAAAGGAGTAAAAGAAGGTGACGCGGACCAGCGTTCGCACAGGGCCAGATTTATAGGCCTCCAGCCGACTGTTGACCGACCGATGATTAACCTGCACGGTGAGAAAATATTTGAGGTCGGCTTTCGCGTAGAAAGTCGAGGAGTCGATCAGCGGGATTTTGAGCGGAGGTTCGATCCCCGTCTGAGTCTGCACCTGCGATTGATGCGGGACCATGTCGACGCCATTGACCACCAGGTAATTCTTCCGATCGAACATGTAGCGATAGCGGGAGGTCAGGACCTCGCCGGCCGCCAGATTGAAGATGACATATTTTTGATCGGAGGTGAGAGCGGGGGGCGTCTGATAGATGGCGAGATACACCGCGCCCTCTGGCAAATCCTTGAGATGAGCGGGCGGTTTCAGGCGAATCTCAAATACATTCTGCGGCTCCCTATCATCAGGCCACTTGCTTGGGCGGCCTATGGGTCCAACGTCATCCCCCATAAAACAGAGCTCGTCGAGACCATCGAAAATCCCGTTGCCCGTCTCCGCGTTGGTCTTGGGTCCGTCCGACATCACATAATCGCCAATTTTATTGATCTCATCCATCTGGAAGGGAATCGGCACGGCTTCGCCATCGACGCCGCGCTTGTAGAGGCGGTAGCGATGCAAAGGGAATTGGGCGGCTTGCTTCAAACGGATAGCGGTCATGACGATAGGCGCCGAATGGATCCCGGCCTCGAGCGCGGGGAACCAGCTATTGAGCAAGACGATCAAGCCCAAGCTCAGGCAAGAGCGAGACAGAGACCACGGCCGGTCCGAGCGGCTCAAACCGAAGAATAGCCAAGAAATTAAAGAGGACAGGACGCGCATGATCTCATGCCTCATCGTTTTAAAGTCCAATTTTGGTATTCTATCATAGAATAGTTCAGTCCCAGTGCTCAAACGAAGACTCGCCCTTGACACCGCACCGTGCCTTGACCGAGCGGGAGCCCTCGCGTAGTCTTACGGCGATATGCGCGCTTAGATCTCGGGCTGCGTCAAACCCTGGAGGATCTGCACTTTGAAATTCACACGCGACATTATTCTTCACTTAATTTTTATCTGTGGCGCCTGCGCTTTGATCAGCCCTCAGGGACTTAAGGCTCAAGTCGCCGCACCTGAAACGGGTTATGGCTATGTTCCCAACTTACCCATTCTGCAGACGCACTTTACCATGGGATGGGAAGTCCTGCGGTCGGGATTCAACACCCTCGACGTCGCTCTCGAGGCCGAAACTTACCTCGAGTCATGGACGATCGAGACGACTCGAACAGAGGTTTACCTCGTTTCGCCACGGGCCCGCGTTCGAGTCCTGGGGATCCATACCCAGGGAGCCTATTCAGCCCCTTTCGACACCTTACTGATCAGCGAAACCCAGCTGTCGACCTTGCTCGGGATCAACTATAAGTCACCGGATAATAACGACAAACTGCTGTTCGTCGAACTCCCACTCCAGGACCCGGTTTCCCAGCATTTTGCCCTCACTGCAAGTCCCGAATACTTCATCAGTGTGTCCCTGACGATCAACCTTACCTAACACTGACTTCCCGAATAAATCAGCGATAAATCCAGGAACCTATGGCCTTAGCAAGGAGGCTGTAGCTTTGCTTTGAAGTGCCGACAAGGTGATTGAGCCTGGAATTTTTACGGGAGAGAGCTCAATGCGAGCGTGGGTGAGCCCATCATTACAAACGGTAAGTCTGATCATCAGCCTGCTTCTCGCGGGCTGCTGGGCCGATGACTTGCGTTTGCGCTCCGCCCAAAAAATATCGCGTGACGCCCAGCCCAGTGAGGGAAACGCGCTTTCCTCGAAAAGCGTTCGAGTCTCGCTGCAAACCGGTCGCTCCCTTCAAGGATCGGACTCGCTCGCTTTGGTTTCCAATATCAACGAAGTCGTGTATCAGCTGACCGGTTGCTCCAGTGGCTACAGCTTGAACCTCACGACTTATAGCGCGCAGAATTTGCTCTTATACCGCTACGATCGCAACTGCCAGATCCATGTCCAGAGCGTGAGGATCGGTAGCGCCCTCTACACGCTCGCATCGGGCTCGGCCTTTGACGGCCAAGCGGGGGCGAGCAATTATTTTGTCAGCGGCACGGATCACGTTTACCTCCACGTCATCAGTCAATTGCCCAGCCAGCTGGTAAACTCCGCCTACGCCGCGAGTTTCATCCTCACGGAAATGCGGGAAGGCACAGCCTTTGCGGCCAATATTTACGAGATAGGCATCTCAGCCGATGTTGCGGAAATCAGCGAGAACGGGGGAAGCCTGGCGACCTTTACCATCAAGCGTGCCTCGCCCGCGCAAGGCGCGTTGGTGGTCAACCTCGCTTACGAAGGCGATGCCACACCAGGCCTCGACTGCAACGCGCTGCCCCTATCAGTCACGCTCGCCAATGGGCAAACCACGCAAACCTTTTCCCTGCAAGCGATCAACGACGTTCTACCCGAAGGCATAGAATTCATTCGGGCCCGGGTCCTGCCCGGCATCAACTACATCCCAATGGATCCACCGGCTGAAGTCAAAATACGTGATGACGATGTCGCCGTGATCACCAGCGAACTCGCAACTTACGATTTCGGCACGAGGCCCTTGCAGCTGCCTCATACCATGAGCGTGAAGCTGAGTAATACGGGACGCGCAGCGGCAAGCAGTCTCCAAGTGGCCTCTGCCCTTTCTTTGCCATTTCTCTATCCGGGCGGATATCCAGGCGACGATGCAACCTGCAAGACGGTCTTGCCTGCGGGACAAAGCTGCACCTTAACCCTCGCTTATAACCCGACGGCTGCTGCTCTCTCGACATCAGTCGTCACGCTGTCCTACCACGATGGAGTCGCGCCGGCGCAGCTGAGCTTTAATCTACGAGGCACGGGGGGAACCGGACCTTTAATCACTCTGACCACGCCGGGGGACGGTGACTTCGGTACGGCGAGCACCCAGCAAGTCTTGTCTAAACATATTCTTCTGAACAATCTCGGTACGGGGAGCGCCACCGGAATCAGCGGAGCTTTTTCAGGAGCTAATTTCACATTTTTCGGCGGCAGTTTTCCAGGCAGCGGCGGCAGTTGCACGACCAGCCTCACCGCCGGCGCCAGCTGTACCGTCGTTCTAAGCTTTCAATCCAATGCTATCGGCTTCTATACGGGATCGATCAAAATCAACTATCTCAACGGTACACAGACGCGCAGCGTAGCCATGAATCTCGAGGGCAGCGTCAGTAGTCTGATCGCCGAACCGATGAGCTTTACCACCGGCAAGAACGTCGATGTGCCTGTGACTCTGTCGGCCAAAGGCGGAACAGGGGCGGTGGATTTTGAGGTTCTGGCACCACCTCGCTTTGGAACTCTGCTCGGAACACCACCTAATCTCACTTATCGGCCCCTCACTAATTTTCAAGGCCTCGATACTTTTACCTATCGAGCGATCGACCCCATGGGACCCAGCGAAACAGCCGAGGTGCGGATACGTGTAGCCCCCCAGGCAGTCATCATCGCCGGCAGCACGACGCTCAAAACCATTGAGAGCGATGTGGTCACCATCATGCAATCGCTGGGTTTCGGCGTGACCATCACAGATGACAACGTCTGCCAAGCGACCGACACCGATGGGCGCGATCTGCTCGTCATTGGTGCCAGCGTCGGTCTCAATCGCGTCCGCAACAAGTTCTTGAGCACGCGCGTCCCCATTATGGTTTGGAGCAAAAATCTTTATAACGAACTTGATTTGGCGGGTAGTTCGTTTTCCTTTAGCACTTACTCCGGCAAAACCATTGAAATCAGCGACTCGACCCATCCCATCGCAGCAGGCTTCCCGGCGGGAGCTACTTCGGTGTTTTCTAGCAACATGACGGTAGCGACGATGACGGGAACTTCGCCCAATATGCAAACCATCGCCGTCAAACCCGCGACTCCGACTCAAAAAGTTTTGTTCGGCTATCTGGAAAACAGCTACCTGCCCGGTGGCACGGTCGCGACGGGTCGTCGATTGGGAAGCTTTCTCCCCGCGAGCTCGAGCACTCTCACGACGGCGGGACGCAACTTGGTCGAACAGAGTATCGACTGGTTGATGCAGAGCAAAAACCAGCTCTTCTTTGATACCTTTCAGCGCGACAACAGCCTGAGCCTCGGTAGCAATTGGTGGGAGTATGAGTCGACCGGTGGCGCGGGCTGGCAAATTAATAACAACCAGCTCCAGACCTCGACCGGCGCCGCGTTAGAAAGCGTAAAAGTGCGCTTTCCCTTGCAATCGACCGGAATCATGACCTGGCGCTTTTATCTCGATCTGAAGACCGGCACCGCATCACCAGCCGATTACCTGGTGAGCTTTCAGCTAGGTCGCTGCGATCTGATGGACCAGGCCAGCCCCTTAACGTCGGGAGCCGGCGTTAATCTCGTTTGGGGTGGACCAGCCTCTGGCTTGGCCACGGCCGAAACTTTAGGCTATCGCAAGGGCAATGTCACGACGAGTCTAGGCGTCGTCAACTCTCGCTTTGCACTCGTCTCCGTCGATGTCGATATCTCAAGCAAGACTTATACTGTGAAAATGCCCAACGGGTCTGTTTCCCCTGCCATCACCTTCGATCTATCCACCGCTCTCGATTGCATGCGCCTCTCCAGCCGCAATGTTAGCAGCCAGAACATGCTCTATCGCGGCATCGATCAAATCAGAATTTTTCAGGGTCGATAAGCCCGACGATCCGGTGGGCTTCAACTGTCGCCATGGGGAGCGCGACTGATTTCTTGCGCTTTTTCAAAGAGAGAGGCGAGGGTTGGATGCTGCGCCAGGTGCACTTCGTTGAAGTAGGATTGGCCGCTGGCCTTGGTCGTCGCGCCGATCGCGACGGCCGTATACTTATAAAAGCGGGCTTCATCATACTGGCGAATGAGATCGACGAAGGCTTTGATGGCCAGGGGACTCGCAAAGCAGACGATGGACGGTTCGGCGAACAGACTCTGCAGAGCGGGCGGCTCGAGGTGTTTGACTGTTTCCGTTTTATAGAGCTCGAGATCGTAGATCTCAAAGTGATGGGTGCGCAAATGCTCGCTGATCGGATAGGCGGTTTCTAGCGGTCTTGGGAACCAGATCACCTGATCGCGCTTCAACTCGAGGACTAAGGCAGCGGCGAATTCTTTCCCTCCGGGAGCTTGGATCAGCCTCGTCTTGAGATTCTGCGAGAGGAGATACTTATAGGTCTCCATGCCGAAGGTCAAAAACTCGATGCGATGCATGTGTTCTTTGCTGAGACCCATGCGATGCAGAAAAGCATCAGCGGCCTTGCGACTGGTGAGAATCACAAGATCACAGGGTTTCGGAGGCATCTGCGGCTTGATTGCGACCTGGCGGGTTAAGGGAAAACGAAAAAGGGGCTTTTCCAGCCGCAAAAGCTTGGCATCGTGTTCCCAATCCTCGGCTGGTCGAGTCCAGATGATACGCTTGTTCAAGTCGGCTCCCCCCTTTACGCGACCTAGCTCAGAGCTTTGCACGATAGCCGCTTTCCTGTAAAATCAGAAGCGGCAGCCCGAGGAGTCTGCAAAACGTGATCATTCTCAATGCCATTTCTAAGTCCTATGATAATACACCCGTCCTGAAAAATGTCAGCTTGCGGGTTGATCCGGGCGAAAGAGTGAGTTTGCTTGGACCCGGAGGCTGTGGCAAGTCGACTCTTTTGAAAATCATTCTGGGACTCGTTCCACCCGACTCGGGGGAGATCGAATTGCTCGGCTGCGACATGGCTCACGCCTCTGAAAAGGAAAAGTTATCCACTGTGCGGCGCGTTGGTATGGCATTTCAGCAAGGCGGCCTCTTTGATTTCATGACGGTCGAGGAAAACCTGCTGTTTGCCATGGAACATATGACCGATATGTCGAGCGAGGAGATGTCCGCCAAGATAGAGCAACTGCTCAAAATCGTCAAATTGGGACGGACGCGACGCATGTTTCCCCACGA
This sequence comes from Oligoflexaceae bacterium, assembly GCA_947474445.1. Taxonomy (GTDB): domain Bacteria; phylum Bdellovibrionota_B; class Oligoflexia; order Oligoflexales; family Oligoflexaceae; genus Oligoflexus. Next base: position 460 of record CANJJY010000231.1, on the reverse strand, counting down.
ACTTTCCGGGGGGATGAAACGCAGAATCGGTATAGCCCGCGCCCTGGCCACGACGCCTCAGGTCTCCATCTTCGACGAGCCCACGTCCGGTCTCGACCCCGTTACATCCACCATTATTCTCAATATGATCAGTGAGTTAGGCGGAGAAGCTCAGGATAACGCCCTGCTGATCGCCACCACCTCGGTCGAGATTGCGATCCGCTTTTCCGAGCGCATTATCCTCATGAACGCGGGGGAAATCGTCGCCGATGGGTCTTGGAAAAAACTCATTATCGAAGGAGACGACTGGGTACGGCACTTCCTCAGCGTGCGCTTAATCGGAATTGACGTGTCCTACGCTCGCGAATTAGGTCTTCCCGACCCCTTTTTGCGCCAGCATTGGAGCGCCGATCTTCTCGCTTGAGCCTCACTTGCGAAAGTTTTTGTCAATTGAGCCAGATATGCTATAGAAGCAGCACTT
>CANJJY010000230.1 GCA_947474445.1 Oligoflexaceae bacterium | reverse complement strand
CGAGAGCAACTCACAGGTCGTGGACGAGCTTGAGGCGGAAGGAACTGATGATCCCCTAGAATCTGGTGCCGCGCCGGCCAAAGCAGGGGCAGAGACAAAGACAGACGCAAGGTAAAGGCCTAAAGAGAAGGCAAACCTATTTTGCAGCGCAACTCCCACATCCCGAACTTTTGGCAGAAAGATCGACAAGGTCCCAACTCCCAAATTCTTCGTTGATTTGAGTGAGCGCGTCGTCCAAAAAATCGTGTTCGACCGTGAACAATTCTTTCATGATCTTAGTTTCCAGACAATAGGCATTATACGAGTATCGCTGCCCTTCTGGGTCATAGATCAGGCTTACGCCGGCTTGCCTGTCGTTGAACTGGAATACCGACTGCAGGAAGTTATCAAAGGTCAGTTGCGAAGTTGTCATGTGGAATTTCCTTTTCAAAATAGATGGCGCCATTGGCGAGGGGAAGTCGCCCTGTGCTGAGCCCATCGAGGACGAGCGGATAGAGCTGGCTTTCGGCGGTAAAAACTCTCTGGGCGATCGCCTCAGCCTCAACCCCAAGCGGGAGTGAAACTTTTATCTGGGCTATGATGGCGCCTTCATCGTAATGTTCGTTTACAAAATGGATCGTGGCACCTGTCACGGCTTCGCCAGCCTTTTGCACGGCTCGGTGAACGTTCATACCGTACATGCCCTTGCCTGCAAATCGAGGCAAAAGCGCCGGATGAACATTGATCATCTTGTTTTTATAAGAGGCAAGGCAAGGAAAAGGTTTTAAAAAGCCGGCGAGGGCAATCCAATCAATGCGCTGAAGCCTCAGCCATGCCTCGAGGTCTAAGCCTACTTCTTGGCTCAGAGGGGCGCTAAAATTCGCAACATAAAGCGGTAAATGACGGTCGCGCGCAAAATTTGCGGCTCCACAGTCGGCACGTGAACTGATCACGGCAGCGATGTCGTAAGCAAAACGACTCTCTTGCGCGCAGAGATTACGAAGGCTGCGTCCTTCCCCCGATACAGCAACCGCAAAGCGCGTTTTACTCATGTAAACTGTCCCTCTCCTGGTAGACGAGCGCCGTTCCAGAAGGAGAGTGCATCAATCGACTTTGATCCAGCCGGTTTGAGCCGCTTGATCAGCAGCTCGCCATCGCTGGTACCTACCCGCAAGCCGCGACGCTCCTTGTCGAATCTAAACGAACCGACCTTTAAGCCGGACCCCGAAACCAGTTCCATTTCTTCGATCACGACCCTTTGCTCATGAAAATGAGTAAAAGACCCGGGCCATGGTGCATAGGCGCGATATTCGTTATAGAGCTGCCTATGCGGCTTGTTCCAATCGATCTGGCCATCGGTTTTGCTTATCTTCTGGCAGTGGGTCACGGCGTCTGGATTTTGCGGGGTACCCACAAAATCAGGATCGTTCAAGTACTCAAGCCCTTGAAGAAGGAGGGGGCCGCTGGCAGCGAACAAGCGATCGGTCAGTTGCCCTGAGGTTTCGTTAGGTCCAATCGAAAATCGCTCTTGAACGATCAGCGCTCCGGCATCAAGAGCTTTTACCGTAAAGAGGATCGTCACGCCCGTCTCGTCGAGTCCGGCTAATAATGCCGCAGGGATGGGAGTTGCACCACGAAACGATGGGAGTAATGAAGGGTGAATATTGATCGTCGCTCGTCGAGGAATTTTTAGGAAAGCGTCGCTTAATATCTGACCGTAAGCAGCAGTGATAATGACATCCGGCGCCAACTTCTTCAGCTCTTCAAGAAATTCGGGATGGCTCGCTTTTTCTGGTTGCCAGACGGAAAGCCCCTGTTCTTTTGCGAAAGCAGCTAAAGGGGGATCCGTGAGGATTTGTTTACGCCCTGCAGGTCGGGCAGGTTGACTGACGACGCCTAGAAGTTCGTATCGACCCTCTCGAGCTGCCTCGATCAAGGTGCGGAGAGGACTTATGACTTCGGCGGGCGAGCCCAAAAAAAGAAGTCTCATCAATAGTTTAAACCCTGATCGTGGGGGAGTGGAAAGCCTGAGGGCAACGGCCTCACTATGCCACGCATAGGCGCCTCAGGCAAGCCGAGCACCGTCGAAAAATAGAATATAATTGAAGATGGGGGAGCCGGTCCTAGAGAGCAGAAAAGTGGCTACTGAACACCGGCGGGAAGGCCCTTGCACTCTTCAAATTCCTTCCGCAGGGCGAAGTTGACTTCTTTGAGAAGTTCGTACTCTTTTCCCGAACGTATCCTTCCGTAGTATTCGGAAAGCTCAACCGAGCGATCGGGATTCATCAGCGAGAGGATCTGCGTCGTTTGCTTTTGAGGGATGCTGCTGAAGAGCGAGACGACGAGGTCACGATCAAGCTTTTCAAAGACGGGGGCAGCCTTTTTGGGCTCCATCTTCTGATAAAACTCGACGAGCTTACTCAGCCGCTCTCCCTGCAGCTGCTTTTCTTTTTGCAGAGTTTGTTGGAAATAAACAAGTTCTTCTTCCAGCTTTTTGAGTTTGCCATCGACCGAGGTCTCTAAACTCTTTAGCTGATCCTCGCGCGTTCGCAGGATGGTGAGACGATTCTCAATCTGGCTTTGCTTGCGTTCGAGGAGGGTGAGATAGCGCCCCAACTCGTCTTTTTTGATGTCATCGGTATTGATGGTGGGAAGATTTAATAGATCATCAAGGAATCCTCGCCGCTCTTTCTTATCGTCGATCGGGGGCGCAACGGGAGCTGGTGCTTCGGCCGTCTTCACGGATTCTTTCAAAGGTGCATCGGCGGCGACACTAATTTTTTCGCCCAGATAGATCTTGGCCTTGTCGCCAAAGAAGATATAAGAAAGCACGCAGATTTTGACAACCACGATGGCCGGTATGCTGAAGCGGGTGAGCATCTGTGGGGCATTCATCCGAGGGCTCCTCTATTCGACGGACTTACGACGAGCGATTTGAAGGGCGAATTCATCCAAGGCTTTCTGTTCGATCACTTTTTCGTGTTTGCTATGTTGTTGATCGTAGCGCTCATCAAGCTTTTCCAGCATGCGGAGGCGTTGATGGGAGTCGGCAACTAGCTTGTGCTGGAGTCGTTCTTCACTTTCGATCGTTCGTAGGGCTTTAAGTTTATGATACCACTGTATTTTAGCGTAGTCGACAGCCTGCTCAAGAGCTTCGAGCATTTTCCTTTCGGGCGACTGACGCTCTTTATTTAAGCGATCGATGCCCTGAATATAGGCGATCTGGAAATGATGAAGTTCCGCGGTGGCCCTTTCCCTCTTGGTCTGAATTTGATTCAAGACCAACATCTCCTGGTCGAGTTGAAGCTGTCGCAGGCGCATTAAAGGTTGGATTTTATGTTTTTTATCTAGAGTCGCTGCCATCGATCAGAACTCCTTAGGAAGCCATGCTCCGCGCGGATATCGGATTCTGACCGCTTAGAATCCGGCGAAGTCCCGTTACGGCTTCATCATAGTTACTATGCTCGTTGATGCCTTGTTTGAGAAAACTTTCAAAGATGGGCATCAAGCGAATGGCTTCATCGAGTTTGGGATTGGTCCCTGCTTGATAAGCTCCGATCTGGATAAGATCAAGATTTGAGTTGAAGACGCCTAGCAATTCGCGAAAATAGCTCGCGAGTTGCCACTGCGCCTGGGGGACTATATCTGACATGACGCGACTTGCGCTGGCTGTGACGTCAATCGCTGGAAAATGACCCTTCACGGCCAATTCCCGGGTAAGGACGACGTGACCATCGAGGATAGAGCGGGCGGCGTCGGCGATAGGATCGTTGAAGTCATCACCGTCGACTAAGACCGTATAGAGACCGCTGATATTGCCATGCCCTGTTTTTTGTGGACCGGTTCGCTCCAGTAGCTTCGGGAGGAGGGAAAAGACGGAGGGAGTATAACCCTTCGTCGTCGGTGGCTCGCCTACCGTATTGCCGATCTCTCGCTGAGCCATGGCAACGCGCGTGAGACTGTCGAGCATCAGCAACACGCTGAGCTTTTTGCCGGAAAAGTATTCAGCGATTGTCGTAGCGAGTTTAGCGCCTCGTATCCGCATCAAAGGCGATTGATCGCTTGTGACGACGATGACGACCGAGCGGCGAAGACCCTCGGCACCCAGATCCCTTTCGATGAACTCTCTCACTTCGCGTCCACGCTCACCGATGAGTGCAATGACGTTGATGTCGGCTTCGCTGCTTTTAGCGATCATTCCCATGAGTACGCTCTTGCCCACACCCGAACCAGCCATGATCCCGACCCTTTGTCCTTCCCCGAAAGTCAAAAGAGCATCGAGCGCGCGAATACCAAGACTCATCGGGCGGGAGATTCTTTGGCGTTCAATGGGATTGGGGGCTTCTTTTTCTATATCGCAGAGCACCGTCGGCCCGATATTTTCAAATTTGCCTCCGTCTAGACGATTCATAAATGGGTCGAGGACATGGCCCAGAAGGTGATCGCCGATCGGGACTTGCGAAAAGCTTTCGAGGGCCTGCACAGTCGACCCAGCCGATACACCATTGAGATGAGAATATGGGAGAAGAAGAACCCGTTCTTTACGAAAGCCAACGACTTCGGCGACGATCATGTCGCGTCGATCCGGTGAGGAAATGCCGACGATGCTACCGACGTGACTCCCGGGGAGAGTGGCTTCGATGAGGGTGCCCACCACGTCCGTGACGCGACCTCGAAAATCCCAAGGAATATGTTGAAATGAATCTTTGAGATCGTCGAGATTGATGCGTTTGAGGGGCCGTAGGGCTTCCATCAGCTGGCGCGCTCCTTGACTGGGTCTTCGAAGAGCTGCAGATCGGCTTGATCGAGCAATCTCTTGACGATATCGGAAATTTTGGCGTCAACGACAGCATTTTTTCCCTCGATACGAAATTCGAAGTCCTTGACGCTGTCGTCGGATTTGAGATGGCTACGTAGCGTTGCATTGGTCCATTGGGCGAGATCTTCCTTGACCTGGGGACTCACTATAATACGGAATTCATCTTCGGGAACCGCCTCTTTGATCGCTCGCTCGATGACGCGACCGAAAGATTCTGGATGCAATTGAAATTCTTTATGCAGGAGCGCTTCGATGAAGCTTTGGCATATGGTGATGAAATTCTCCTGGACGTGACCCAGGATCGTATGTTGCATCCCTTCGAGGTTTTCGATGACCAGGCGCAGTTCTTCCGTCATCGATTGGACTTTTTGTTGAGCTTGCAAGGTGCCTTTTTCTTCGCCAATTTCAAAGCCTTTCTGATAGCCCTCGGCCCTTGCCTGGTCGCGAATGGCTTCTAAAGCTTTCTCGTCGATGGGAGGCGTGCCCAACTGAACGGGGACAAATCCCTGAGCCATGGAGGTAGCTACGGGTTCTTGCTGTTGCTGTTGATCGCCTCGACTCGCCGCACTGGGGCGAGATGCTTCCGCAGAGACTCTAGCCGCTGTTGGCGCAGGTGGCGGAGCGGATACTGGTGCAAGGGAGTGGGCGGCAATAGCTCCTGCGAAGGTCTTCTGTAAGGACTCGATAGGCTGAAAAAATGGGTAAAGAAGAGAGGCAGCGGGCTGGCTCTCAAGATAACGGGCTCTTCCCAGGTCGGGTTTGACCAGGGGAGTGCCATCGAGGTCAAGCTCTTCCTCCTCGTCGAGGCGGTGGTTGCGGTTCGCCATTCTCTTTTTCTGGCGACGCCACTCTTCGGTGAAGTCGAGGGGGCGAATAACCGGGCGATTCTCATGGGGGAAAGTCGCATCGATCTCATGAGAATCCCGAATTGTATCGGATAGCTCCTGCACAAAGTGGAGCTTTTGATGGATGATATTGGCGTTGGCGTTGTCATGAAAAGTAAAGGGCTTTTCACAGATTTCCATCAGGTTGAAATCTGTGATCGTTAAGACCTTGCGTACGGGATCATCAGCTTTTATGAAGCGGCCAACCCGCCTATTTGATTCTCGGCTCATAGGGCCATTACCTGCTTAGTGAGGAGCTTGATGAGGATTGAGCAGGATGCGCAATGCCTCCGTGGTCCGGGCCGGCTCATGTTTAGCCAAATAAAGGATCTGTTCTTGGGGCGTAAGCTTCTCAAAGGGAACATCCTCTTTGACCTGCACGTTTTGAATACTCCCCATTTCGAGGTCAGGCTTGAATTCTTCGACCACTTCTTCCTTTTGCTTCCGCTCAGGATCATGCGAGAGCCAGCGGAAGTAGGGTCTGACGATGAAGGCGAAGAAGAAGACGAGAGCTAAGGCGATGACCGTTGAGACGACGAGCGTTGAGATATAGCGCCGATTTTCCTGTTTCTTCTCTTTGATTGCTTCGATCTGTGTGGGCGCCAGTTCAAACATCATGTTGTGAACCTTGACCTCATCTCGATTGTCCTTGTATCCAATCGCAGATTTTACCAGCTCTTCGATTTTCTTCATTTCTTCCGGAGATCGTGCTAGAAATTCGGGCATCGAACCATCGGCAGGGTAAATTTGCGCGCCATCGACAATGACTCCCGCAGAGATCCGCCGGATATTTCCTACCGGAAGAACCTTATGCCGGCTGGTCTTGGACACTTCATAGTTGATTCGTTCGCTGGCCCTTTTGCTTTTCGTTGAATTCGAATTGATGGCGAGATCTTCTTGTTCGCCTGGAACATTGGACTTAGCACCTGGAATGCCCGTCGGGTTAAGTCCGTTGCCAGCCATCTCTTGATTGGTTGTATTCGACGAGAGAACCACGACTTTATCGGGATCGATGTCGGAGATGCTCTGCTCTTCTTGGGTGAAATCGACCTCGACATCCACCTTGGCATCGACTCGATCCTGGCCGACGACGCGGCCGACCAGAGCTTTGATTTTTGCTGCGAATTCAGCTTCGAGAGAACGACGATAGGTAAGCATTTCTTGGGTCAGCTTGGAGGTTGGATCGTCGGATTCGATCTTGGTTAACATTTTCCCTTCTTGCGTCACGATTGTAACGTTGTCAGGACTCAGGCCTTCGACCGATCGTGAGACCATGTGCGTGATAGCTTTGACTTGACGAGGATTAGGTTCTTTGCCACGAATATGCTTGATAAAGATAGACGCCGTCGGTTCCTGGGCGTCGTCTTGAAAGAGCGATTTTTTAGGCAGCACAATGGCGACGCGGGCCGAGACAATGCCATCGATGGATTGAATCGTGCGCGCCAACTCACCTTGTATAGCGCGCAATTTGTTGACGTTTTGTTCAAATTCTGTGCGCGTAAAATCTTGGGCGTCGAATTTTTCCCAACCGATGAGGCCGCGCGTGGGCAGGCCTTCTTCAGCGAGCTTCAGGCGCAAAGGGACGACCTGATCGGCAGGGACCTTGATGCCTTTTTCGTCCATAACGAAATTGGTCATCCTTTGCTTGCGCAATTCGGCGACGATTTCAT
>CANJJY010000229.1 GCA_947474445.1 Oligoflexaceae bacterium | reverse complement strand
TGGCCACTGAGAAAATAATTCTTGGCACAATCGTAGTTACATTCTTTGGGCAGAATCTTTTGCTTGTCTTTCATATCGACGAGAAACTGCAAAGCTTTTTGCGTCTCAGGCGTATCGAGATTGACCTTGTAAGTGCCGCCTTCTTCGCGAAGAGGCCAGCCGCCAAAACCGCTAAGAAAGGAGACAAACCAAAAGGGTTCCGATTGAAAGAAGGCGAGACCGAATTTATTCTGCTTGGCATCGGTGTAAGCTTGCGCTTGAGCGATCAGAGACTTGGTGTCCTTGGGAACGTCTTTGACCTTGTCTTTGAGATAGTAGAGCATCAGGTGCGAACCTTCGCTGAGGGGAACACCCCAGACCTTGCCGCTCAATCGGGTCATATCAAGAGCTGTAGGAGTGAACTGGTTCGGCTTGATGAAGGCGTCGACCGGCTGAATGACGCCTGCAGTTGCGAACACACCGGCGATATCGTTGGGACCGTACACGACGTCGGCGCCGTCGCCTGTCACGGACGAGCGGAGAAACTTAGTCCGCAGTTCTTCGTTTTCATAGTGCTGACGCACCACTTTGATTTTGGGATTGGCCTGTTGAAAAACAGTGATCCATTTGTCGATTTCTTGGGCTGTCGCCGGTGGATCCTGTTCCCAGAAATTGATTTGAACTTGATCTTCGGCACGAGCCAGAGGGCTGAACAGAAGACTCGCGAGAACGAGAGTGTGTAAACGTTTCATCCGATAACCTCCTCAGGTAGTTGATGCAAAGCTAAGGCAAACATGGCGTGAGACCAGGTCAAGGGCATGACCCAAGAGGGCTTGCCCGTCACGGGATCAATCTGCTCGGGAAGCATCCCTTCGGCCGGCATGTGATCGAGAACCCACTGCCAAGTAGTTTTGGCGATTTGAGTCTTGCCGAGTTCGGCGGCGGCGAGAGAAAGCCACAGCGTGCAGAGGATCCACGGGTTTCCATCGCGATAATGATCGGCTTCATAGCGGCCGATACCGCCCGAACCCGGCCGCCACAAGCGAGCGTAGAGACCTTCGACGAGGGCTTCGAGCTGTGCCCGCGCGGTTTTCTTGTCGGCGATGTCATAGGGGTAACTGATGGCCAGCTGTGAGATATCGGCGACGTAATCGCCGTCGAGTTCAAAGATCTGCCGGCCTGCTTCACTGCGGTGGCGCGTCACCGATCGATCCATCTGTTCCAAGCGCGAGGCAAAGGCAGCGGGAACGCGGCGGCGCAGCGTACGGGCAAAGGTCCAAGAATCTTTTTCCTTGGTCACAAAGCGAGGCGAAAGGCAGAGCGCGCGGAGTTCTGCGGCTCTTTGCGTCCACTGAGCGGGGACCTTGACTTCGATCGCCCGGAAGAGTTCGCAGGCACTCTCGAGGCCAGCCGCCATCGAAGCGACAGTATAGAGATGAACGCCTTCGCGTTCTTCCCAAAGATCGAAACCTTCGATCGGTAGGGTTGGATCAAAGCTGTGCTGCGCTTGGGCGAGCCAATCGGCAGCTTTTTGGATCATCGGCTGCAGATCGCGGACCACCTGGCTTTGCTTGGCCAGGCGATAGTGCTGCCAGAGACCGAACAAGACGCTGCCCGTTTCATCAGGCTGCAAAAGTCCCCAGCTAGCCCCTAAATGGCCCGCCATGTCATGGCGATGAAGAAAGCTGCCATCCTCGCTCTGACAACGTTCCATATAGCGATAGAAATAAGCGGATTCTTCGTGCATCCCGCAGACGTCCATCGCGAAGGAAATAAACCCAGCGTCGCGGCCCCAGCAGTAGCCGTAGCCGCCGCAGTGTGTGAGCTCGTAGTGAAATTCGGGAGCAGCGATGATGCCACCCTCGGGATCTTGCATCTGCTTCAGGGTGAGAAGAGTGCGTGCGTACAGATCCTGCAGTTTCGTGCTGCGTCCAGCCGGAAGAGATTTTTGCTTCTTTACCCAGTCCTGATCGATTTTTCGCAGCCGATTCCAGTCGAGGGCAGGCAAGGCACGCGTCAATTCCTGTAGATTTTTGGTCAAGCGGAACTGCAGTTCAAAGGCGCCCTGGGTCGGAACTTGCCAAAGAATCAGTGCGTCGGCAGCACCGAGGCTCAAAAGGCCGCGTGGTTCGAGCGCCAGCCACGGTTTGCTCGCCGGATGCTGGCCTTGATGACCAAAGCCGAGGGCCTCGTCGCGGGCCCAGGTGCTGCGCAGAATTTCGCCCCAACGCGTGGCTGCCAGACCATGTTGCAGCGAGCCGGTGTCGGCGAAGGCGACGGGCAGGCTCTGCCCTTTTCCAATGATCTGCGCCTGCAATCCAAAGCAGACCGCGCCGCGATAGGCAGCAAGGGCGCGAGCCGGTTCGTAGAAAAGAGAGCTTTGAAACTCCGCAGACGCACCGATCTCGGGTTGAAACCAATAGGCCAGCGTCGCTGACCAATCTTGCGGCAAGCCTTCGAGCTGCCACTCTTCGCGCAGAGCATCGGCCTCGATACCAGCCGTGATACGCAATCGCAAAGCCTTGAGGGCTGCGGGTAGAGCTTCGGCGCGGGGTAAAAGGAGCTGATGGTAGACGTCAGCATCGGATTCTAAGCGGGTCTCACTCTGCTGCCACTGTCCATAACAGACGAGGGGCTTCAGCTGCTGGCCCAGGGCTTCGGTCTGTTCACGCCAGAGCGCAGTCACGGCGGGGTCGCCGCCTGGCAAAGCGAGAACCCAGACGCGCGGCTCGAGGTCATCAAGCTGATGGGGACGCACGATCAGAGCCGCATGCAGTTTGCGGGTCAGGAGATGAAGAGCATCGCGCGAAGGGCCAAAAAACAACTGCGGACGACACCCATCACCCGCCTGGCCGGAGAGTGCAAGGTCGCGGCTTGGATCCATCTGGGTTCCATAGCCGCAAAGCAGGTGATCGCGCGCGAGAGTGAGTTGCAGCATAAAGGGCAGAAGCTCCTAACAGAGAAGATAAAGTCCAAGAACCCATGCAAAAAGGCAGGGGATCAGACGTCGATCCGTCGACCTTCCTCGTCGGCTGCAAACCAATGCAAAGCTTCGCGATCGAGAGTGCAACGCAGACGATCGCCTCGTTTAGCTTCATTCATTACGGCCAAACGCTTGGGGTTGGCGCTGCGGATGACGACCTGCTGACCTGCATAGGAAGCGACCATATGAACTTCGTGTCCGTGCGGTTCGCGCAGGAGAACATCGACTTCGAGATCGAGTTTGCCTTCTGCTTCACGCCCAGACTTAGCCAAAACTTTGATCGCTTCAGGCCGCAAGCCGAGAGTATAGCTGCCGGTCTGCGCCGGATGAGGCGCTCCGGTAAAATCGATGTGCGAATTGCCACAATGAAAAATGGCTTGATCACCCGTGACGTCCAGTTTGCCTTCGAAGAAGTTGATGGTCGGACTGCCGATAAACGAAGCAACAAACTTATTGGCGGGACGATTATAGAGCTCGAGGGGAGCCCCCATCTGCTGAATATCACCGCCGTTGAGGACCACGATGCGATCGGCAAGCGTCATCGCTTCGACCTGATCGTGGGTGACGTAGACAGAGGTCGCGCCGATTTTTTGATGCAGATCGGCCAATTCAATGCGGGTTTGCGAGCGCAGCTTGGCATCGAGATTGGACAGCGGTTCGTCGAATAGAAAGAGGCTGGCTCGGCGCACGATAGCGCGCCCGATGGCTACGCGTTGGCGCTGACCCCCCGAAAGTTGGGACGGCTTCCGATCAAGGTAGCTTTCGATCTTGAGTATTTTGGCCGCTCTTTCGATTTCTTCGTCGATTTTCTGTGCAGGTGTTCCGCGCATGCGCAGGCCGAAGGCGAGATTTTCTTTGACGGTCATATGCGGATAGAGAGCATAATCTTGGAAAACCATCGCGATATCGCGATCGCGCGGCTGCAGCTCAGTCACATTGCGGCCAGCGATGAAAATTTCGCCTTCGCTCACTTCTTCCAATCCCGCGATTGTTCGGAGAAGGGTCGATTTCCCGCAGCCGGAGGGTCCGACGAGAACCAAAAACTCGCGTTCTTTGACCTCGAGATTGATGTCGTTCAAGACGCGGACGCGCTTGTCATAAAATTTGCTCAAGTGCGTGATCTTTAATTGTGTCTGCACGGTCTTGCCCCTTTATGTCTCGCCCCAAGATTGCGCGTTACCGCCACCCTAGTCTTTGTCTTTGCCTGTTTTCGCCTTTTGCCCGTCGACTGTCTAGCGAAAGCTCGCTCCTTTTCAACTGGCCTGACCAGCCAGCTTAAAGTTCACGGCTGCTGCATCTCTCAGCTGAGTTCTCGCGTAAAGCGCGTGGCTTTGAGCGAATTCTTGATCTTTTTCAGGTGTTCGACGAAATCCGGTCCGCGCTTCAGGGTGACTCCCGTCGCGAGGACGTCGATGATGGTCAGGTGGACAAGCCTTGAGACGGCCGGCGTATAAACGTCCGTGTCTTCTGCTGTTTCGACGCTGATGACGAGGCTGCAGTGGGCGGCCAGAGGGGAGTCGGGCATGGTGATGCCGATCACCGTCGCCCCAGCCTCTCTAGCAAGTTTGGCTGCATCAACGGTCGCTATCGTGCGTCCCGTGTAAGAGATGATGACGACTGCATCGCCGCGGCTTGCGGCTGCCGCTGACATGCGCTGCATCATCACATCGGTGTATGCGACGACGGGCGTATTGAGGCGAAAGAATTTGTGTTGCGCGTCCAAAGCGACAGAGGCTGAGGCCCCGAGTCCGTAGAATTCGATGCGTCGCGCGCCAGCCAAGGCATCGACGGCGCGACCGATGATGTCGAAATCGAGATTGCTCTTTGCATCCTCGAGGGCCGACATGGTCATTTCGAAGATTTTTACCGAGAAGTCTTTAACGGAATCACTCAATTCAACATTGGAATTGACGTAGGGAGTGCCGCTTGCCAGACTTTGCGCTACGCGCAGTTTGAAGTCGGGAAAGCCGCTGCAGTCAAGGCTTCGACAGAAACGATTGACGGTGGGTTCACTGACGTCGGCGGTGCGTGCCAGAGTCGCAATACTCGATCGAATCGAAGCGTTCGGATCCGCTAACACTACATCAGCGACCTTGAGCTCGGACTTGCTCAAGAAGGGTCGCGTTTTTTGAATCTTCTGTAGAATATTAATGGCAGTGCCCCCGCAAATCATCATGAGTCCCGTAAGTTGGCGTTAAATAACCACGAATCCGTCCCGCTGACAAGTGTAAATCCATCGTGCAGAGAGCCGCCTTTCTTGGCCCTTAAAGGCTACAAGCAGCGAGAAAAACAGACAACAAGCCTGGCAATCGACACTTTGGTGGGCAGCCACAAGGATGTAGGAAAAGGGATCTGTAAGTTAACAAGATTTGACCCTTCCTCTCTGGCATGTACGAACTTGACTCTGCGAGCGGATTTGTCCGCCTTTGAAATCAAGTATGCGAGCCGAGCGGCAATGGGCTATATAGAGTTTTTGGAACTGCAGGGAGCTTTGTTATGAATCATCATCTCGTAGCCGATATCGGAGGCACTAACGCGCGCCTTGGGCTCGTGACGGCTGAAGGAAACGAAATTTTCGGGATCGAACAGATTTCGAATCGAGACTATCCTCGCCTTCTCGATGTGATCAACGATTACCTCAGCAAAGCTCAATGCATCGTGCAACCCAAGAAAGCCTGTTTTGCCGTCGCTTCGCCGGTGACCAGTGATAGTATCGATTTCACCAACAATTCATGGTCGTTTTCCATTAAAGAATTGAAGTCGCAACTAGGGCTCGAGTATCTGCGCATCATCAATGACTTCGAGGCCGTGGCTCGTAGCATCCCCTACCTGGGGCCGCGCGAACTCTTCAAAGTCGGGGGCGGCGAAGCTCTCCCGCATCAGGCGATGGCCGTTCTGGGACCAGGCACGGGGCTCGGTATGGCCGCTTTGGTTCCTGCTCTCCCGAAGGCTATTCCTCTAGCGACCGAAGGTGGGCATGCAAGCTTTGCCGCATTGGATGCGACAGAAGAATTCATCGCGCACTACGTGCGGGACGCGCAAGGTTTCGTCTCAAATGAAGATCTCCTGTCGGGCGGTGGCTTGGTTCACATCTATAAAGCTTTGGGCGCCATGCAGCAAAAACCGACGCCGCATACCGAAGCGGCTGTCATCAGTCAGCTCGCACTGGATAAGAGCGACGCTCTGTGTCACGAAGCGCTGGAGCGGTTTTGTATGATCTTGGGTTCCGTGGCGGGCGATTACGCTTTGCAAGTCGGAGCCAAAGGCGGGGTCTATATCGCGGGCGGTATCGTGCCTCGCTTCAAGGACTTTCTCAATGCCAGCGGCTTTCGCGCGCGCTTTGAAGGGAAAGGCCGCTTTCGTTCCTATCTCTCGGCGATTCCTGCGTTTGTCGTTGTCGCTCAGCAGCCTGGTCTCATTGGGGCGGCTTCGGTGTTCGACGAGGATTGAGACTTAGAAAACAGAAGAAAGCGTCAGAGCAGAGCACAACTTCCGGCCATGATCGGCGAGGGGAGCTTGATTTTGGGATATATTTCTAAGCCCCTCAATGTTAGCGCTCTCTAGCCGATTCCAAGTTCTTTTCGAAATATGGGAATTCTTACCTCGCATCCAATTGTTAGATCCGTACACCTGTATCTAGCTATGTGATGATTCCATAAAAGATGACGTTCAGACCTCAATCTATATTCAAAAATGCCGATGATAGATCTCAACTTTCGGTCAGAGGTGAACCTCCCTATGTTGAACGTGTTTTTGTTGTTTTTTGCTTTTATCTTCACTTCTTCGTGCCGCAGGACTGATATTAAAGGCTTAATCGGCGAAGGCGCCAAAGCTGAACAATCAAATCAAGTCGAGGCCGAAGAGAATAACGAGGTTTTGAGCGCCGATGCCATGACTCACGAGGAGGGGACTGCCTCCGAGCCTGTCAGCATTGCCGGCGCTTATCTCACTTGCGTGGGGCGTAACCGAGACGCGAACATAAGCTATGGTTGTACTTTTGTGAACGCCCGCAAGCAAAAGCTGAGCCTAGAAGAATCCGATGTCGAGAGAATCGACATCTTCTCTGGATCTGAGATCCTCAAGCTCCCTATCCTCTGGCATGAAGCGAACGATACGATCCATTTCAGTTTTGAAGACATGATGGGGCGCGAGAAAGTCATCAGTGTAAAAGTAACCATGAAAGATCCGAATATTAAAATCGATTCGAAGATCAGCGTCAACCCGAGCGCTCCCAGCTTGCGCCTGATCTGGTCAGATAGTTTTGAAAAAGTTGATCTTTCGACGGCTGCGAAAAACAACAATGATGTGAGCTGGTACCTGGAGAGTCTCGAAGGTTGGCAGATCACGTGGGCCCCCCCGCAGTCGGGTCTTGCTCCTTGCTCCTCAGCGCCAGCAGTTGAAATTCAAAAAGAAAGTGCTGGTGGCGTCATTGC
>CANJJY010000228.1 GCA_947474445.1 Oligoflexaceae bacterium | reverse complement strand
GCTCGCGACTGGCACAGCCCCTCTCGCGTTTTTTTGTAGCCTTGTTGCGACAAGCCTTTCATCACTCTCCTTTGACGGCGGCAGGAAGAAAGTGAATGATTTTATGCTCCAAAAAAAGTTAAAAGAGCCGCACCGAAATCTGCAGGAGGCTGCCTTTGGAAAAGTTACTTTACGCCCTTCTTATATCGCTGGCCAGTGTCACGGCCTTCTCTGGCCTTCGCCAGGCCACAGCTGTCTGGGATGAACGACAGCTTATCGTTGCCGCGACGGAGTCGCATGAAGAGGCTCCCCTGACTTTACCCCAACGCCTTAAGACTGCCTGGCAGCTGGATCGATCGAGCAGCTATACACCGATGGCACCAACTGTTTATCATCTCGCGCGCGCCATCGCTCCCACGCGCTATTCAGCTTTGCAGGTCAGTCATGTCCTGAATTTCACTTTACACGTGATGAATGCTATCCTGATCCTCTTGATTTTGAGTCTCGTGCTACAAAGCAGTGGTTCAGCCTTTTGGGGGGCCTTGATTTTCGCTCTTCATCCGATTCAGGTTGAAGCTCTGGCGTCGCCCGCAGCGCTGCCTACACTCCTCGGTGCGTGGTTCGGCTTGATCGCACTCTGGCAGTTTTTTATCGCCCAGACACAAGACGTCAGAAGGGAACCCAGCCCGACTCCTCTCCGCTTAGCCACCATCGCTTTTATCGCGAGCGTGTTGGCGACTCCCCTCGCGGCTGTAACGCCTCTCTTGGGCTTGATCCTGTTCCAGGTCATGGGACGACCGCAACGCGGCTCGCCCTTGAGCGCAAAGTCTTCGCCTTTGCCGCTTCTTTTATGGCTTCTCCTCGCGATCGGACCTGTTTTCTGGGCTATACGGGCTCAAGAGACGCAGGCCTTGGCGGATCAGATACCTTTTTGGGGACGGTTTTTCATCGGCGGTGATGCGCTGAGCTTTTATCTGGCTAAAATTTTTGTCCCTCTCAAATTGGGACCCGATTATGGACGATCGCCCGCTTATGTCTTGAGCCATTGGTGGGGTTATCTCACGTTTTTAGGGCCTCTTGTCCTGCTTGCGATCCTCGGATTCTTCCGTGATCTTCGCGACTATTATTTCGCCGCCCTTGGCCTTTTCATCTTAGCTCTCACTCCCTTCTTAGGCCTTGTGCTTTTCCCTGCCCAAGCAAGCTCAACCGTGGCCGATTCTTTTGCCTACCTCGCGCTCCTGGGACCAGCTCTCGCCCTCGCCGCTACCTTTCTGGAAGTGAAAAATGCATGGCTACCGACTCTCAGCGTCCTGGCCGTCGCCGCCTTAGGTCTTTTGAGTTTTCAGCAGACCAGCTACTGGCAGAATAACAACAGCCTGTGGAGTTATGCCGTCACAGTCAATCCACAAAGCCCCAAAGTCCATACGGCACTTGCTGCCTCGGCTCTGGCCAAGGGAGATTGGTCAGCGGCCAAGGATCACTATGAGCAGGTTCTCGCAGTCAATCAAATCGATCCGCGCATTTATTTTCAACTGGGAACGATAGAAAGCGAGCATGGAGATCCCATGAAGGCAATTCCCCTCTATGAAAAAGCGCTGGCTCTCAATCCACGTCTCGTCGAAGCTCACGGCCGCCTCGGCCTAGATTATTACCAGCATCACAATTACGCCCAGGCTCTTCCACACTTCCAGGCGGCCCTCGCCCTCGCTCCTGAGAACCCCCTTTACCTGCGTTATCTGGGCGTCATCGCCGTCGATCAACAGCGCTATGCCGAAGGCCTTCCCTATTTGCAGAAGTACTTATCTTTGAGCACGACCGACTCAGTCGCCGAAAAGGCAAAATTGCATGCTTTAATCGGAGTCGCGATGCGGCACACCAAACAGCTCGCTGGAGCGCAGAAACATCTCGAGCAAGCTCTCGCTCTCGACCCAAAACAGCCTGATGCTCATCGCTTGCTCGCTGATATCTACTTCGAACAGAAGCGTTGGCAGGATGCCTTGCCGCATTATGAGGTGGTACTCGCGACTGAAACCAAAGATCCCGAACTCTACCGTCGACTCGGCCTCATCAGACTTCAGGCTAAGCAGTATGCGAAGGCCGTACTAGCCTTTGATGAAGCGCTCAAACTCAAGGCCGACTGGCCGGAAGTTCTCAGTGGATTGGGCGCGGCTTACTACTATCAACGCCGCTTTCCCGAGGCGAGTGCGACCCTCCATCGCAGCTTGGCTTTCAATCCCCAGCAAGCTGAGCCGCACTATATTCTGGGCGAAATCGCTCGCTGGTTGGGACCTCCCTCGACCGCTGCCATGGAATTCGGCGAGGCCTTGAAGATCGATCCCGAGCATTTGGAAGCGCGCTATCGCCTGGGCAACTGGCTCTTGAAAAAAAGGCGTTTCGATGAGGCGGCCAAGCAGTTCAAGACCGCACTCAAGCAGGCGCCAGCCGATGCGCGACTGATCAGCCAACTGCAAAAGGCAGAGCGACACGAATCCGATCAGACTGATGTGGAATCGGTGAGTCGCTGACTTCGTCCGCGTGTATTCAATGTCGCGCGGAAATCAAGTCGTGACACTGATTTATCACTGGTTTTTGAGGAAGGTCTCAATCGACTGAGCCACGCGTCGTGGCTCTTCCATATGAAGATGATGACCTCCGGTCAAGTGCACATGCTGGAGATGAAAAACCGCCGCCACGCGCGGGGACAAAAGGCTGCGATCGGTGAGAATGCTATCGCTGGCCTCGATAAAAAGCGTGGGACAAGAGATGGCTCCCAAGAAGGCAAGCGTCTGCGCTTCACTATATTGAAAGCGAGAAGGGAGCTTATGCCGCGTGTCGTGTTTCCACATGACCCCGGATCCTTGTCCCTCGTCTCGCTCGGCGGCACCGCGTTGAGCTAACAATTCGGCACTTTCATAGCTGAGACGACCAGCCTTCTGCCGCGCTTTTATAGCTTCTTCCCAGCTGGGAAAGAGCCCGTTTCGAAGAGTGGTATGCCGGCTCCAGCCTTGGATGAAGTTTCGCATCTTGGCTGGCGTCTCGACTTCGGGAACAGAGAAAGGCCCCAACCCTTCGATGAGGATCAGCGAAGCCAGTCCTTCGGAAAAAGCTCCCGCGTATAGGCTGGCGGCTACCGCACCCATCGAGTGACCGAGTAAGTTGACGTGATCCAACTTCAACACTTCGAGGAGTTCGTGTATCCACATCAGATAAAGATGAAAATCGTAGGATGATCCAGGGGGCAGAGCTTGGGAATCACCGTGGCCCGGCCAATCAAATGCGATCACGTTGATGTCAGGGAGCTCTTTGCTGAGAGGCAAAAAACTAAAGCAGTTGTCGAGCCATCCATGAAAAGCGACGATGGTCGCCTTGGCGTCTGGACGAGTCTGATAGCCCTGCAGAGTGAGTTGGGAAAGCGGCAGCACTACTTGAAGAGGAACCATGGCGCAAGATATCCTTCGTCCGGGGGAACCATGCCTGGGATGCGGCGTGCTCATTATGAGATGCTGCCGATCAAAGGTCAAATGGTCTCAGACGTTCAAGACATGATTTATTTAGCTGAGGACGGGAGCTTCTAGGCAGTTTGCGCTGGTTTGCAATCTGGGGAGTTTTGCGGTGTTTCTTCATCACTTTATGAAAAAGGTTTTTTGATTATGACTTTTTTTCCTTTGATGTCGGCTTCCAGGAAGTCAGCGCTTAAGCGGTAAATGGGACATAGGTTTTCCTGGCCGCTTGTCGGGTTCAAAAGAATATGCGAACGTCTCTCCATACTTTTTTACGGAACTCGTCCCTACTAAAAGAGGAGATATAGATGAAGCGCTTGTTACCCCTGTTGATGATGGTCCTACTCCCCTGTCTGCCCGCATTCAGTGCCGTAAAATCGAAGGTGATCACTTACCAAAAAGCCGGTGAGACTTTCGAAGGACTTTACGTCTATCCCGATCATGTGAAAGGCAAAGTTCCCGGTGTACTCGTCGTTCATAACTGGCTTGGCCTGACTGAAGAAACCAAGTTTCAGGCCGAGCGTATAGCTGCTCTTGGGTATGCCGTGTTTGCGGTAGACGTTTACGGCAAAGGCGTTCGCCCGAAAGGTCCCGAAGAGGCCGGCCAGCTGGCTGGTAAATACAAAGGCGACCGCGCCTTGCTCCGCGATCGGCTCATGCTGGGGTTAGAAACGCTCAAGGCTCAGAGTCAAGTCGACAGTCAAAAGCTATCAGCCCTCGGCTATTGTTTCGGCGGCACGGCGGCTTTAGAACTCGGCCGCGCAGGTGCCGATCTGAAAGCAATCATCAGCTTTCACGGCGGTCTCGACAGCCCCGCACCGGCTGATGGCAAAAACATCAAAGGTCGCGTTCTCGCCTTGCATGGTGCCGACGATCCCTACGTGAAGCCCGAGGATGTCGCCGCCTTTGAAAACGAGATGCGGACGAACAACGTCGATTGGCAACTCGTGAAGTTCGGTGGCGCAGTCCATAGCTTCACGGAAAAAGCCGCGGGCAACGACAACAGCAAAGGCGCAGCATACAACGCCAAAGCTGATGCGCGTTCATTCCAAGCGTTTAAAGATCTCATGCAGGAAGTATTTTGATGTCCGGGTCCTTGGCCGCGCAGTTTCATCCCATCGTTTGGGATTGGTTTGTCGAACGCTTCAAGAGTCCGACGCCAGCCCAAGAGCAAGGCTGGCCTTTCCTCAGGCAGGGAGTTCACACCTTGATCGCTGCCCCGACCGGGGGCGGGAAGACTCTTGCCGCGTTTTTCGTGGCCATCGACCAACTTGTACAACTTTCTCTCGCGCATCGTCTCGACGACGGTGTGCAAATTCTTTATCTCTCGCCCCTGCGGGCTCTCAGCAATGATATTCGAAAGAATCTCGAAGAACCCTTGAGCGCGATCACCGCGCGTCTGCACGCGGCCGGACTCCATCCGCAGCCGATACGCATTGGCCTCAGAACGGGAGACACGCCGGCGAGCGAACGAGCGCGCCTCGTCAAACATCCGCCGCATATTCTCGTGACGACGCCGGAATCTCTCTTTCTCATGTTGAGTTCAGACAAGGCGCGGCAGACCTTGAAGACGGTGCATACCGTCATCGTCGATGAAATTCACGCCCTAGCCCGCGACAAGCGCGGCTCGCATATGTGTCTCAGTCTGGAGCATCTCGCCGCGATTTGTCCGATTGAACCCGTCCGCATTGGATTGTCTGCCACTCAAAAGCCCCTCGAA
This sequence comes from Oligoflexaceae bacterium, assembly GCA_947474445.1. Taxonomy (GTDB): domain Bacteria; phylum Bdellovibrionota_B; class Oligoflexia; order Oligoflexales; family Oligoflexaceae; genus Oligoflexus. The sequence goes on along the minus strand of CANJJY010000228.1, from coordinate 2,197 downwards.
GAAATCGCGCAGTTTCTCGTCGGTACCGACCGCCACTGCGAACTCATCGATGTGAGTCAGCAGCGCGAAGCTGATCTGGACGTCGTCGTGCCCGACACCCCTTTGAGCGCCGTGTGCAGTCACGAGATGTGGACCGAGCTTTACGCCAAACTCGCTGAAATGATCGAGAGTCATCGCAGCTCGCTCATCTTTGTCAACACGCGGCGCATGGCAGAGCGCATTACTTTTCAGCTCAGCGAAATGATAGGTGAAGACGCCATCGCCTGTCACCACGGGAGCCTATCAAAGGATAAGCGATTCGAGGCGGAAGATCGCTTGAAGCGGGGAGAGATCAAGGCCATCGTCGCCACCGCTTCGCTCGAACTCGGCATCGACATAGGAACGATCGATCTCGTCTGTCAGATCGGTTCACCGCGCTCCATCGCCGGCTTCGTGCAGCGCGTCGGTCGTTCGGGTCACGCCCTGGGCTTAATCCCCAAGGCGAGGCTTTTTGCTTTGACGCGCGACGAACTCATCGAATGCCTCGCTCTCCTGCGCGCCTACCGCGAAGGGTCGATGGATGCGGTCGAAATCCCGCAGGAATCCATCGATATTCTCGCCCAACACATCGTCAGTCTCGTAGCCTGCGAAGAACAGACGCCCGAGGGTCTTCTCGCTCTCTGCCGTCGTGCGCATCCGTATCGACGACTCGAGGCCGCGACGCTGGATAAAATTCTGCATTGGCTCAGCGAAGGAATAGGCCAGAGCACCCGACGCGGACTCTATCTCCACTGGGATAAGGTCAATAATCTCGTGAGACCCAGGCGCAATGCGCGGCTCGCCGTCATCACTTCGGGAGGCGCGATTCCCGAACAGAATCTTTATCGCGTCGTCAACTCCAGCGATCAGAGCTTCGTCGGCACGGTCGATGAAGAATTTGCGCTCGAAAGTGCGCGCGGCGATGTATTTCTCCTCGGCAACCAATCCTGGCAGATCGAAGGTCTCAAAGGCGACGTGTTGCAGGTCAAAGACCGACAGGGAGCGCCACCGACGATTCCTTTCTGGAAGGGCGAAGCGGGCGGACGGACCTTTGAGCTATCGGCGGAAGTCGGTCGCTTGCGCGCCGATGCGAGCCTGCTCTTGTCAGACGATGAACCTGATTTTGCGGCGATGAACGAGACGGATAAGGCGAGGGCCTGGCCCCAGCACTATCAAGCCCTCACCGAGGCCTTGATGCGGGATTATCAGATCAGCCCCATCACGGCGGATCAAGCTGCTTCCTATCTGGCCGCACAGAAAATGGCGATAGGCGTTTTGCCGACGCAGCAATGCGTCGTCTACGAGAGATTTTTTGATGAGACGGGCGGCATGCAGCTGATCGTCCATGCCCCCTTTGGCAGTCGCGTGAACCGTGCCTGGGGCCTCGCCTTTCGCAAACGCTTCTGCCGTGGGTTTGATTTTGAACTGCAGGCCAGCGCGACCGATAACGGTCTTTTGCTGTCGGTAGGGCCCAACCAGAGCTTTCCTCTGGAAGCGATGTTCAAGATGCTCAATCCACAAAACTGCCAGACGATCCTGGTGCAGGCGCTGCTCGATGTCCCCATGTTCGAGATTCGCTGGCGCTGGAATGTGACCCGCTCGCTCGCGGTCCTGAGAAGCAAGGCCGGCAAGCGGGTCCCTCCGCATTTGCAGAGGTATCAATCCAACGATCTTCTGACCGCCGTTTTTCCCGCTCAAACCCAATGCTTTGAGCATCGGACTGGCGACTTGGAAGTCCCCGATCATCCTCTGGTCAAGCAAACCGTCGCCGACTGTCTGCAAGAGGCCATGGATGCCGTGCGTTTTGGTGAGGTGATGCAACGCATTCAAAATGGAGACATCACCCTCGTCGCGCGCGATACCCGCGAGCCTTCGCCCTTTTGCTACGAACTCATCCACGCCAATCCCTATGCTTTTCTCGATGAAGCTCCTTTAGAAGAGCGCCGCGTACGGGCGCTCAGTACCCGCCGTGTTCTGACGCCCGATTCCTTTCAAGAGCTCACGGCCTTGTCACCAGCCGCGATTTCCCAGGTCGCCAGCGAAGCCTGGCCCTGGATCCGCGATGCCGATGAACTCTTCGATGCGCTCAAGCAATTGCTGGTGATGGATAGCGACAGCGTCGGATACTATCAGCAGTTTTTGAAAACGCTCCTCCACGAGAAGCGCGTCTTTTCCTTTG
>CANJJY010000227.1 GCA_947474445.1 Oligoflexaceae bacterium | reverse complement strand
TATCCACGGCGATACCAATCTCATATCTTGGGAGTGCGATTTCGGTTCGAATAGCAATGCCGCCAGCACCCTCCATCGCATCTGGTTCCGCTAGACTAGGCTCGAGGAGTCTGTCCGATTCATCGGTGCCGATGGCGGTTCTCCAGGGCCTGATAATAGAGATCTTCAAGATCCTCAAACTCTTTGCTAAACACCGGCGTCCCCGTGCCCCACAGAAAATCGGGTCTCACATCGCTGAGCCATGAACCGCCGATAATGCGATCGTCGCGATCGAGCTCGATCTTGTATGCGAGAGCCTTCAAGTATTGGTCCTCCACAAGGTAGGTATCACCCGCATAAACATGATAGCTTTTCAGGTTTCTATCATCGCCGAAGGGCTCCCAAGCCGGAGCCATCTCTGTCGTGTAGCGAAACCGCGTGCGAATTTCCAGTTCCTTGACCGTCCCCGGAGCGGCATCGGGCGAAATCGCGTCACCTTCGAATTGATCGACGGCGGTGCTTTCAAAAGAAGCGACCGATTGATTCCAAACCTCGGCATCGCGCGTGATGTCGATGCCAAAACTCGCGTGCTGCAGTCCCACGATGTTCGCGAGGACTAGGTGAAAAGCACCTGCATTGGTGTCGTTGCAGGCCGGTTTGCGCACCGCCTTGATAATTCCTTCCTTGATCACATCAGGCGCCGTAGCCGCGGCGGTTCCAGCAGCCGCTATGTTTTTGAGACTGTCCTCGTAGGCCGCCGTCAAAACTTTTTGTTCGAAGCTATTGACAGCGTTTTTGTATCGCTCGAAGAAACTCGCGTAGCCGGCCGCCGCCGTCGCAGGATCGGCAGCAAATGCGTAGAAGTACGAAGCGATCACCAGCTTGGTCTGCCGATCGACGGCTTCCGTCGCGTCGAGTTCCACGAGTTTTTGCTGAAGTAAATCCGGCTGCGCGATCTGAAGAGACATGGCCATCGAGTAGAGGGCGCCTATCGATTTGTTGCTAATATCGTTGTTACAACGCTCTGCGAGAAAACTCGAGGCATGTGCTTGGCCGGGGTCTTTATCAAGCATGTGAGAGAGCAGAGCTTTGACATCGGAGGCGGCCATCGGAATTCTAAAGCCGTCTTTGCTATCGACTTCCAATGAACCAGGTTCCTCGAAGAGAATGGTGGCGGGGGCCCAAGCGTGACAGATCCCAAACCATTTATGAATCTTAAAACCTGGCGTATATCCCGCTTGGTCGCGCAGTGTCGCGTTGATCCCGGTGCGGCGGCGTTCAAACGCCACCGTGGGATAATCAAAGCGGCCGCGGTAGATGTCGTATTTTTCAGCAGGTGACAAGGTCGCGATGGTGGTCGAACGGAGATCGTCCGGCAGAGCTTGGAGCTCTTCTTTGGTGTAGGGACGGTAGCCGAGAACTTCGCTCCGCAGCTTTTGCAGTTCAGGTGCATCATCGAGTTGGCCAGCAAATTCTCGATCGCTCGATCCTAAGAGCTCACGCGCGAGATCTTTCGAGCGCGACCAGTTCCAGCGGTAGGCGATCCCACCTTCATAACTGGGCCAGTAGTTATCGCTCCAGGGCATCTTATCGGGCTGGCCTTTCAGCGGCAAATCGCCAAATTTAGTTACAAATTCATTGCCATAGGCCATCATGAGGACAGGATTATTTGCCGCATCCCAGGCTTCATCGAGACGACTCGTGTTGGTCGGATGACAGGCCATGATCCAAAACAGAGTCAAAGCAAGCCAGGCCCGTGAAGAGATCGATCGCATGCTGATGTCCTCGCTTCTTTAGTTGTTACTGACAAACGCGCAGTAGTTCAGGGTTCAAAAGTTCGTCGCTGCACGCGACCTTTGCCGCTGCAGGCAGACGCAAATCGTTCATCGCCTGAAGTGCGTAGACAGGACGAAAATCAGAAACATTCGTCCCTTTTAGGTTGAGCAGCTGCAGAAGTTTCAAATCAGCGAGAGGACTGATGTCTTTCAGACGCTTGTTGTAGCTGAGCACTAACTCTTTGAGACCAAGCAGCCGAGCGAGAGGTGACAGATCTTCCAAATCTTTGCTAGCCAAGGAGAGGGTGAAATCAGAACTTTCATAGGTCGCTGCGACCAGGCTTTTATTCCTTAAGAGTTCTGTCAGCTTTTCACAGCTGGCCATCGGCGCTATGGCTTTCTTCACCGCCTCCACCGTGCGTTTGATGCGATCATTCTTGGGCTTTCTGCACGCATCATCAAAGGAGCGTTCTTTGGAAACTGTAATGAATTCATGGTAATAGCTTGATTCGCCATCGGTCACGAGTTCGACGTAGAGATGGCCCGCACAGGCCGTGACGAGCGGGTCGGTGACCGACGCTTTCACCCGCAAGGACTGACCATCGTCGTCAATCGAAAAGGAGCAGCCCGCAGGCGACAGCACACTATTCTTGAAAGGATCGACGCCAAAGCGTTTGATCGTAACGCTGGTGGCGAGTCGGTAGTCCACCGTCGCTACCGGGAAGGATTCGGCCTTCAGCTGCGAAGGGACCTCTTCATGAAAAGTAAAGGCGCTATAGTGGACGGGCACCGCCACGGTTTGCTTGGCGGTCTGTCCCGCCGCAGAAGCCATCGTGATCTCCGTCGTGCACTCGCCGGGAATGACGGCGACGTCAGGATTGAGGACGACGTCAACTTCCCAGCGATTGCGGTTTTTATGAAGGGAAAACGTGCAACCTTCTGTCGATGCGGCCAAGGCGGGCGTCGCTTCATCGAGCGGTCCCGCGACTGTGGCGATGGCGACGGGTGTGAGGCGCAGCGCATCGCGCGTGATGACCGCAGGAGAGGCTGGCTGCAGAGTCAGGGCCAGCGGCGCTTCGACAGTCACCGGCAAGGAGATGGTATAGGTCGCAAGCTTGGCCGTGATGATCGCGTCCGTTCCCGGCACGAGCGCGGTGATCGTGCCGGCGTTGACGGCCACGCTTTCTGGATGATTGGATTCCCAGGTCAAGAGCTTGGGATCAATCTCGACCTGGTCGCGACGGACCGATCCGATGACGACGAGCGGCGTTTCATCGCCGGCTTTCACCACCAGATGATCGAGCTGAAAAGCGAGGTCATCGGGCTGCGACTGAGGATTGGCCACTGCGATGGTCGCACTCACGTTTTGATAGGTGACGGTGACTGTCTCCGGTGTCAGCAGATTTTCCAGCACGCGAATCGTCCCCGCTTCGCCGACATCGAGATGGGATCCATCACTCGTCCAGCTCGCAGCACGCGCATCGAGAGGCACGCGCGCTCCGCTCTCATCGACGAGGAAAAGAGCGGGCTGAGCGCTTTCACCCTGATTGAGAAAAAGACCGGCTGGTTCTGATTCAAGTCGGATAAGTTTGGCGACTTCACAGGTGGCAAAACCGCTGGCTAGTTTGAGTTCGCCTCGCTCGCAGACGGCATCGACGTCTTGCGCTTCGCAGCTCGCGTTGAAGGGAACTTTGAGAGCCGGATAGGCGGATACCTTCTGGCTCGCACCGTGCGGGAGATCACCACAGCTTTTCTCGTTGACGGTGATCGACACGCTGGCTGCGGGGAGATCGGGGATGCTGGCCGTGATAGTCACAGCCCCGACACCTTGGGAAGCGGTGACTTCGCCTTGCTGACTGACCGTGACGCGATCATCGGACACCTTCCATGTTACACCCTGACCATTGAGGTCAAAACTCTGTCCATCCTGATCGATACCTTGCAAACGGAGCGGGAGCACCTGCCCGACTTCGAGCGTCGGAGACGGCGCGCTGAGCGTGAATGATGTGAGTTCCGTCGCCTGGCACGAAGAAAATCCGCTCTGAAGATAAGCCGCGCTTCCATCCGTACAAGTCAATTGAGTGTCGAAAGCCAAGGCTTCGCAGCTCACCCCGTAAGGGGCCCGCTCGCTGCGATAAAGACGTGCAGGTTGAGACTCCCCACTCGCGAAAGAAGGGCTGCAGGCCTTCTGCTCGGCGACGGCCGTCGCTTTTTTGTCTCCTGAACTGCTGCCACAGCCTTCGACCAAGCTGAGGGCTAAAAGCAGAGGCAAAATGAGGCCAAGCGTCGGTCGCATGCTAAAAGAAGAGCAAAGGGAAAACATGGGTTCCTCGTCGTTGAAAGCAAACGGTCTTGAGCGCAGAGGCTCGAGACGAACCGACTGGCTATTTCGCCGAGTGGCAGCGCAGCCAAGGGCCTCTGTGTTGTCTCTACTCCTTGCCTGCGAGGACTTGCAAGTGGGATCCTAGAAACTTCATGTAGAAGTTTTTTTTCCGACGAGGACCTGCGTTTTAGGGATGAAATCTTCAATTTTCGGAAGGAAGAACCTTCACTTTTATGGGTAATGTTGGACAAGCTTGGTCGACCATGCAAAAATAGTTCAGATCAGCCCATAGCTTTAAATAATACCCTTTAAGCCAAGGAATATAGATTCATGCGCGGGAAAATTTGTGTCGCCCTCTCTTTAGCCCTCGGCTTTATGCTTTCATGCAAGACCAGCACGAGCAAGGTCTCGGAGACCGATCTCAACGCGAGCAAAGGGCTCCTCAGTCTCAACGATATTTCTATCCTCATCCCTTTACATCTGGTTCCCGCCTTTCGTGATCCCTTGCCTCACCTCACCGGCAAGGGTGAACAAGAAGCTTTTGCCCCGAGCTGGTTGGGCCAAGACATAGCGCGCATCCAAAACGAGGAGACGGAAGCTCGCGCAAAATTAAGGCCTTTCGACTTCAACGGGACCATTCCGAAGTTGAGCGAAAACTTTGATGCTTTTCGATTGGTCGCCGTGCGCATCGATCCCTGTGCCAATATTCGAACGGCTAAGGCGACACCTGAAGGCTGCATCCCGCAGCTGCGGATCGTCTGGCAAAGGCTGTTTAATACGGCTCCCCGCGATACAGCTACGGCGACAGAGGCAGGTCCTTTTTCGCGAGCTGAGGACGCCGCCGTTCACACCGTTTATCAATTGAGCCCGGCCGATCTTCAATCGATCCTGTCGCAGCTGCGTGAGATGCATAAAAATGCCAGTGTCGATACCCGCGGACTACCTCTGCAGGTGCACCCCGTCCTCGCCAAAGAAGGCATTGAAAGCCCATATTTCAAAGGCCTCTTGGCTATCGTGGGACGCTTTGCGCGTGCTTCGCAGATGACGCACGTCTCGCATTTTTCTGCCATCAGCAACGGCAACGTGTGGCAAATGACTCTTTTTGAAATCAAGGACGGCCAAGCGCTTCGTCACGAAATCCCGGCAACTTTGCCGCGGACAGACAAGGGCTCGATGCAAGTGCAAACGCTGCGGCGCGAGCCCAACGATCGAAACCTGATCGTCAGCCCTATGACCAGCAGCCCTTTCGTGCTGTTTGAGCCCATCGACTTCCGAGCCGACGATGCCACGCGAGAAGCGCAGGAGGAGTCCATGGACCGGCGGATGATCGCCAATATCGCGGCGATTGAAAATCCGACGCTGCACGATGCGACCAATATCGATTGTGGGAGCTGCCATCGCGCTTTAGGAACATTTGCGTTTGCTCAGGATAGAGAGATGAAGAAGAAGGGCAAACTGGAAACACCGCCCCTCGCCTATCAGTCCAAGACGCAGAATCTCAGCTTTACGGTGAATCCCTTTTTGCTCGATTTCACCGGCCCTTGGTCCCTGCAGATGTTCAGCTATTTCGGCAGTCAGCCCAAGATTACACCGCGCGTCATCAATGAAACGGCCGAGGCCCTGGATTTTCTGGATCGCCCCTGAAACTTCGCTCTTTGACTATGCCGCCCTAGCTTAGGAAAGTTTTCGACTCTTTACTTTCGCGCAAGGCTGTTAAGATCCCCGAGGGAATCGCTTCGACCTGAACCAACCCATCGGGTCTTAACAGATAGACGAGAAGGCAGATGTCGATTTATGACTAACTACTTGCGTGAAAGCCATCGCCGCGCCGACAAGGGGCGTTTCGCTCATTTTGCTAAGGCTATCGCCTACGCGACGGGCCGACCTTGGGCTTTTGCCGCAGCAGTGAGTACCGTTCTGATCTGGCTCGTGACCGGTCCACTTTTTCAGTTCAGTGATACCTGGCAACTGGTGATCAACACCAGCACGACGATCGTGACTTTTATCATGGTCTTTCTGATTCAAAACACCCAGAATCGCGACAGTCAGGCCATGCATTTAAAAATGGACGAATTGATTCGCGCTGTGCGCGGGGCCCACACGGCCATGATCGATCTGGAAGAGCTGACCGACAACGAACTGTTTCATATCAAAAAACGATACAGCGCCCTGGCGGAAAATGGCCGTGAACAGCTGCGCAAGGGCATCAAGGATACGGGGACACCGGCGATCGAGAATCAGTTTTTTGACAGTGATGCTCACGAGCGTCCGGCTAAAAGTAGCGAAAAAAATCCAAGAACATAAGAAGGAATTTTACCGATGCGTTTTCTCACCCTAGTTCTCTTGATAACGAGTCTCAGTTGGGGAGCTCAGGCCATGGCCGAAACGGAAGATAAGAATATAGAAAAAGTATTGAATCGCCTGCATGAAGCGGCGGCGGAGGCCGATTTCGAAGGCTACTTCGGTCTCTTTCATCCGGACGCCGTGTTTATCGGCACCGATGCGAGCGAACGCTGGGACCTCGGGGCTTTCAAAGCTTACACGAAGCCGCACTTTGCCGCAGGTAAGGGTTGGACCTACAAACCGAAGACCAGACACATCCAAGTTGCCGGCAAAGTTGCCTGGTTTGATGAAATCCTGGATTCGGCTTCCTACGGCGTCTGCCGCGGCACGGGCGTCCTCTTAAAGGAAGGCCAGCAATGGCAGATCGTCCAATATCATCTCACGATTCCCATTCCTAATGCCCTGGCCGATCAGGTGGTCAGCCTCATCAAGAAAGATTCGTCCCTGCCGAGCAAAAAGTAGCCGTAGAGCGATCTCGTGCTTGAGTCAGGGCGTTTTAGTATCCGAGCTTGCCGTCACATGACTGCCGCCGCCGCTGCTACTGCTTGAGCTAGCGCAGGCAATCACATAGCCATCGCCGACCTCAACATAGGTCGTCGTCTGGTCGCCTTGAGCGTCAGCCGTGCCTTTGCCGGTCGCGTTCTCTCCTTCTGCATGAGAAACTTCCAAAGCCATTTTCTGACACGATTTCATTTTGCCTTGATCATTCGTCTGACCCGGCACCTTGCCAGCAGCGTCGCCCACCGTATCCGTTTCAATCGTGCCGCCCGACGTCCGATGCGCATCAGCTCCGTCTTGCCCATCAATCGTCACCTCCGTGGAGGCACTGCGAAAAGAAGTCGAGAGGTCCTTTTTGGCCCCAGAACGTGATTGAAATTCAGCATCTGAGCAGGCTCCCAGGGTCACCAGCAGGGTGGTCAGAGCGCTGAGGTTAAAACAAGCCGATATAATGTTTTTCATCAGGATCTCCAGTTTAAAGTAAAAAAAAGGGCGCTCTCTCCGAT
>CANJJY010000226.1 GCA_947474445.1 Oligoflexaceae bacterium | reverse complement strand
TGGTTGAATGATACAGGCGTATGAAGCATAAGGCGTTCACTCCTCTTTTTTTTGAGTCTCTCGACGTCGTCACATCTTTAGCTCAGCAGTTCGAATCCCTCGGCAGCGGTCGGTTCCTCGATTTCTGCATTCCGATGTTCAGCTCCGCACCGCTGTCAAATCCAGTCTCGCCAAGCCGTCGAAGCTGCTCTTGCAACAGCCAAGCCAAAAATTTGCGTCATTGTTCCGCGCCTACAGCATCTACGTCTCTTCGAGACCGCAGGGTAGACGGATTTACGTGTACACCGACACGGCAGATGCCGAGGGCATCGATGCCGCCCTGGAATCAATTGTCGCGCGCTCCCGCCTGAGTCATCGCTTCAGTCGGTCAAAAGCAGGGGGGCGGCGCCCGGAGCTTTCTACTTCTCTGCATAAGCCCTTTGACTCGGCGACGAACGCCTTGTATAAACTTCGGCTGTCGCATGGCATGTCGGGTCGTGAATGGGTAATCTTCATGGTCGCAGCCCGGCGACAGATCTTGAGTTTGACGAGGCGAGGACCCATCGACGCGATTGAAAAATCTCGGTTTTGCATGAACCTTGCTAAGAAAAAAAAGCCCTCGTACGAGCGGCCACGGATTACGGTTTCAGCGACGGAGGACCTGGGTTTTTCCACCCTCTTTTGTTGACATATGACTCCATCATTTTTTGAAGAGGAAAGTCTGATGAAAAGGCAACACCTGCTCCCATCCCTGATCTGCACCGTCACTCTGTCGATGGCGATGGCCAATTGCAAACGCCCTGCTGACAACACAGCAGCGCCAAGCGGCACCAGCGAACAAAGCGCTGCCCCAGCGACTGACAGCACCACCACGGGCACGACTGGCACCACCACGACTCCTGAGACCACCACTCCTGCTCCAGACGCGGGCACGACCGGTACCACTGGCACTACGGGTACTACCGATCAAAACTGCGATCCTAACGCGGCGACGACTGCTAGCAATCCAAATTGCCCTCCAGCTGCTTCGACCACCACTCCAGCTCCAGACGCGAGCGGCACCACCGGTTCCACTACTGGCACAGGCAGCGCTGGCAGCACCGCTCCTCAGTGATTTTCCATCACCGAGTTAGCTAGCCCCAAGGCCCTTCGCATGAAGGGCTTTTTTTTGACTTCGACCCAAACGATAGCTCAGTGCGGCGCCGACGCCAGCACTTGCGATTGGGGTTGCGGTTCTTCCAGACTGATCTCCGATCGTTCTTCCGGATGACCGCGGGTCACGCTGGCGATATCGGCGATGGCAAACTTGGGCGTGCGATCCGCGTAGAGCAGTCCATTGGCCTCTTGAAAGGTGTCGGTCAGCTGCGTATAGCAAAAACCACGGAAGACCTTGAGTTCATGTATCGTCGCGATGAGCGCCGCATATTTCTTTTGGAACTCTCGCAGCGAATTGCTCACGCCATAGCCCCAGGCTTTGACCAGACCCGAACTTTCTCTATCCTTGGGCGCAAAGGCGATCCCGCCGAATTCTGTCAGCATGATCGGTTGATTCGATGGCGCGTAGCCTTCGACCGTCAGCAGCCGGCCAGCGGGGCTTCGGCGACTCAAAATATCGCCGACCGTCAGCGCGGGTCCGTAGCGTTCAAGCAATCCCTCGGGGCGATTGTCGTAGTCGTGGATACCGATGATGTCCGTCGCTGTACTCTCCCATCCATCGTTGCCGACCACTGGTCGCGAAGGATCGAGGGTTTTCGTGAGGTGATAAAGAGCCTGAACGCAGCTGCGATGCGCAGCCTTTTCGGAAAGGTCAGGTACGCCCCAAGACTCGTTGAAGGGCACCCAGGTGACAATGCAGGGATGACTGAAGTCGCGGTCGATAACATCGATCCATTCGCGGCAAAGGCGCTCGACGCCATCGTGCGTAAAGCGATAGGCGCTCGGCATTTCCTCCCAGACGAGGAGACCTTTGACATCGGCCCAGAAGAGAAACTGCGGATCTTCGATCTTTTGATGCTTGCGCACGCCGTTGAATCCCATCGCCTTGACCAAATCGATGTCGCGCTTGAAAGCCTCGTCGTCAGGTGCCGTCATGAGAGAGTCGGGCCAGTAGCCTTGATCCAAGATCAATCTCAGATAATAAGGGCGACCGTTGAGGAGAAAATCGCCGTGCTGAATGGAAACGCTGCGCAGAGCCGTATAGGAATGAACCTGATCGATGCATTGGCCCTGACGCCAGAGCTGAAGTTCAGCGCGCATGAGCGTCGGCTTTTCCGGGCTCCAGAGCAGTTCATTGCGAAAGTCATCGATACCCGGATCAGATAAGGCGATGCGTCTATGCACCTCGCCGAGTATAGTTTGATACATATCATGGGCGAGAATCTGCCCGCCAACCGTCAGTTTCAAGCGCAGATGCACATCGTCAGCGGTGCCGCCAGCCAGGAAGGCCTCGAAACCAATTTCCCAACGCTCGAGATGCGGAGTCCAACGCACGCGATCGATATAGACGTCGGGCACCGGTTCTACCCACACCGTTTGCCAGATCCCCGTGGTCCTCGGGTACCAGATGCTATGTGGCTCGAGTTGCCAATCCTGTTTCCCTCGCGGCTTCGCGAGATCGTGCGGATCATCTTCCACCCGCACCGTGACCTTTTGTTTGCGGCCCCCGACGAGGACCGAGGACACATCGAAAGAAAAAGGTGTATAGCCGCCTTCATGCAGGCCCATATACCGATCGTTCACCCAAACCTTGGCGGCGTAATCAGCGGCTCCAAAATGGAGGAGGAGCCGTTCACCCGGCACCGGTTCCCAATCAAATTCACGTTCGTACCAGCACACTTTGTGAAAGCCGGTATCGGCGACGCCACTTCTCTTGCACTCCGGTGCAAAGGGTACTTCGATCGTCAGTGGCCAATTCGTGATATCGCTCGGACGACTGAAACGTTCCTCGTGGTCGAAAAAAAATCGCCAATTGCCATTGAGAGACTGCCAACGAGAGCGACACAATTGGGGTCGCGGGTGAAGATTATGTATAGGTAAATCAATACAGTCTCTCGTCTCAAATGTCATAAATATCACCTCATACGACTGTGAAAATGCAGATTTTTATCCACGTCAAGGGATAGCTTCAAAATATTGGTGCGTCTGCTTCCTTCGGCAAATGTAGCTCTCTTGTGACGATCTCTCAACTCTAGACAGCCGAATTTATCTGGGACGGTATACCACTTGCAATCACTGATCCTCTTAGGACACCATGAGGAGTTGCCGATGAAAAGATCTAGCTACAGAGACCAAGAGAAAGAAAGCAAGGGAGGTTCGCTCTCTTTAGACCTCATCTGCCTGTCGCACCTGCGCTGGAACTTTGTGTATCAAAGGCCGCAGCATCTCCTGAGCCGAGCCGCGCGACAGCAGCGGGTTTTCTTTTTTGAAGAACCTATTTTTGGTGACGACACTCCTCATCTGACGCTTGAACGCGATCGAGACGGTCCCTACGTTGCGGTGCCCCATCTGCCGCACGGACTCAGCGAGACGGAGCAGCATCTCGCCATCCGTCAGCTGCTCGATGAAATGATCGAAGATCAGCAGGTGGAAGATTACCTCACATGGTTCTATACGCCCATGGCGCTGAAGTATGCGCGTCATCTCAAACCCAAGCTCTGCGTTTACGATTGCATGGACCAGCTCTCTCATTTCAAAGGCGCCTCGCGGGAAATCCCCCTGCTCGAACAGGAACTTTTTCGCAAGGCCGACGTCGTGTTTACCGGCGGCCAAAGTCTTTATGAATCGAAAAGCGATCTCCATCACGATGTGCACGCCTTCCCTAGCAGCGTCGATGTCCCCCACTTTGCCGAAGCGAGAAAAGGTTTGGTCGATCCCCAAGATCAGGCAGACATCGCCGGGCCGCGCATCGGCTACCTCGGAGTAATCGATGAAAGAATCGATATCGAATTGATCGAGGCGGTGGCGCGCGCAAAACCCGATTGGCAGCTGATCATGGTGGGGCCTATCGTCAAGATCGATCCAGCGTCTCTCCCTCACTTGCCCAACGTGCATTACTTGGGAGGTAAGGACTATAAGGATCTCCCCGCTTATCTCGCCGGATGGGATATCGCGATGTTACCCTTCGCCCGTAACGATGCGACCCGCTTTATCAGTCCGACCAAGACGCCCGAATATCTCGCAGCGGGTCGTCAGGTGATTTCCACTTCTATTCGCGATGTCGTCTCTCCTTACGGTGACAAAAAGCTAGTGGCCATCGCTGATCATCCTGAAGAATTTATCGCTGCCGCCACGCATGCTCTGCATCTGACCGCCGCGCAGCGAAAATCGTGGCTGACAAAAGTCGATGCTTATCTCTCGACGATCTCCTGGGATCAGACCTTTTCCGCCATGCAAAGGCGGCTCGAAAAGAGCCTGCAGATCAAAAGCGAGAAGGCGAGTCTTCCTCTTCCTCGAGCCACAGCCTTTCTTGCTGCGGAAGCCGAATGCACGCTCACGCGCAGTGGCAGCTCGGGTCTCATGAACGGTAAGATCGCCTTGGCGCCAGGGTAAATGACGATGCAAGAAGATCTCGAGTTTTGGGGCGGTGTCGAATGCACTGTGAATCGTGTGGGAGATGCCTATTTCGATCAACTGGAAATGAGCGGTCACGCATTCCGAAACAGCGATCTCGATCGCTTCGTCAGTCTGGGGATCAAAACCCTGCGCTTTCCCCTCCTCTGGGAACGCATGGCTCCCGATTCCTTGGACGCCATCGATTGGACTTGGTCGGATGAACGGCTGCAACAGGCGCGAGAACGCGGCATCAGCGTGATCGCAGGCCTCGTCCATCACGGCAGCGGTCCGCGCTATACCCATCTTCTCGATCCCGAGTTTCCAGATAAGCTGGCTGTTTTTGCTGGACGTGTCGCGGAACGCTATCCCTGGATCAAGCGATTTACTCCCATCAACGAGCCCCTGACCACGGCGCGCTTCAGCGGACTCTATGGCCATTGGTATCCCCACTTGAGGAGCACGGCCAGTTTTCTCACCATGCTCCTCAATGAATGTCGCGCGGTGCGCGCCGCGATGCGAGCGATTCGCCAGCACACCTCCGATGCGACCTTGATCCAAACGGAAGACGTGGGACGCGTCTTCAGCACCTCGATGCTCGCCTATCAGGCTGCCTTTGAGAACAAGAGACGCTGGCTCTCCTTTGACCTCCTCTGCGGTCGCCTGCAGGCCGGACATCCCCTGTGGTCCTATTGTCTCAAACACGGTCTCAAAGCCGAAGATCTTCGCGAGTTTGCCGCGCATCCCTGTCCTCCAGATTTGCTCGGCATCAATCACTACATTACGAGTCATCGCTTTCTCGACGAGAGGCTCGAGCGGTATCCGACGAGCAGCCACGGCGGCAATGGGCGCCATCGTTATGCCGACATCGAAGCCGTGAGAGTCGGAGCGGAGAACGTTGCAGGGCCACTGTCCGTCCTCGAAGAGGTTTGGAATCGTTATCAGATTCCTATCGCCGTCACCGAAGTTCATCTGGGCTGTTCGCGCGACGAACAAGTCCGTTGGCTGAGCGAAATGTGGACGGCAGCGGAGACCCTGCGGACGCGCGGAGTGCCTTTGCGCGCCGTTACCGCGTGGAGTCTTCTCGGATCTTATGATTGGGATTCCCTCGTCACGCGCAGTGAAGGGCACTACGAACCGGGCGTGTTCGATCTTCGTGGCGAGCAGCCGCGCCCGACGGCTCTCGCTCAGTTTATTCAAGCGACTGTGGAAAAGCGGCCTTTTGATCATCCCATCCTCGATCGCGTCGGCTGGTGGCATCGACCGGATCGCCTGCTCTATCCGGCTGTCTCCCTCAATTCTATCAAAACCCAAGCGGACGAGCGATCGATGGCGACACAGCCGCGCGAATTGCTCATCATCGGCGCGGGTACTTTGGCGACCGCTTTTGCCTATATCTGCGAAAGTCGCGGTCTGGCCTACCGCCGTCTCGGTCGCAATCGGCTGGATGCTTCGGATGAAGAGGCTGTTCGCGCCTGCATGGAGGCTCTCAAACCCTGGGCGGTCATCAACGCAGCGGGATTTTGTGGAGTCGATGCGGCCGAACTCCACCAAGCGGCATGTTTCCGAGACAACGTGGAGGTACCCCGCATTCTCGCCCAAGCAAGCGCAGCGGCCGATGTGCCTTTGCTGACTTTTTCCAGCGACTTGGTGTTCAACGGTCAAACGGCCGCTCCCTATCTCGAAGGGCATGAGGTCGGCCCCCTCAACGTCTATGGCCAGAGCAAAGCTCTAGCGGAACGCGCGGTCAAATCTTTGCATGAGCGGTCCTTGATCATACGAACCAGCGCCTTTTTCGGCCCCTGGGACGAGAGTAATTTTCTCACCCAGACGCTGCGGCGGCTCGCCCACGGCAAGCCGGTGGCTGCCGCGCATCGCTTGGTCGTGTCGCCGACCTACGTTCCCGACCTGGTTCACGCCAGCCTCGATCTTTTGATCGATGGGGAACGGGGCACCTGGCATCTCGCCAATCATGGTGCGCTCAGCTGGTTTTCCTTTGCGCAGCTCGGCGCTGAGCTCTACGGGTACAAGCCCGATTTGATCCAGGCAGCTGAGCATGAAGATGTTGGATGGTTGGCGCCGCGCCCGACCTACAGTGCACTTGGCAGTGAAAGAGGCTGTCTTCTGCCCAGCCTCGAGCGGGCGCTCGATCGATTCCGGGATGAATGCCGGATCGCTGTCGTTTGAGTCCGTCATCGATTCGCACGAGAACCTTGCCATCTTCCATTCGTGAGGAAGCCCTCGGTGGGCTTCATCACCCCATACTTCGCTTGAAAGGACGATTTATATGCAATCCATCGCTATAGCAGGGGCGGGCTTTGCCGGTTCAGTTCTCGCCCGGGAGTTGGCCGAAAGCGGCCGCTATCGCATCGTAGTCTTCGATGAACGCCCTCATATCGCGGGCAACTGCCACACGGAAAGAGATCCAGCCACAGGAGTGATGATTCACGCCTACGGACCGCACATTTTCAATACCAGTCGCGAAGATGTGTGGAACTACGTGCAGCGCTACGGCAAGTTCGGTGCGTATACCAACCGCGTGAAAGCCCTCACCGATCGCGGCATTTTTTCGCTGCCGATCAACCTGCTGACGATCAATCAGTTCTTCAGAAAGACCTTCAACCCCCACGAAGCGCGCGCTTTCATCGCCACCATCGGCGATCAGTCGATTGACGTGCCGCAATCCTTCGAGGAGCAAGCTCTCAAATTTCTCGGGCGCGAACTCTATGACAATTTCTTTTACGGCTATACCAAAAAACAGTGGGGCGTCGAGCCGCGCGAACTCCCCGCTTCAATTCTGCAGCGCTTGCCCGTTCGCTTCAATTACGATGACAACTACTATGCGAGTCGCTATCAGGGTATTCCGCTCGAAGGTTATACCGCGATCGTCGAGCGCCTGCTCGACCATCCCGCGATCCATGTGCAGCTA
>CANJJY010000225.1 GCA_947474445.1 Oligoflexaceae bacterium | reverse complement strand
TCGCTCTATTATGCCTCTTATCCAAGAGTATCTGAGCTTATTTCCCTGCGTCGTTCTGTTGGGGCCGCGACAGGCAGGAAAAACGACGCTTTTGTCCCAATTAGGTCCTTCCTGGCAGGGTTTTGATTTGGAACTCAGAGCCGATTTTGATCAGATTTCATCTGACTCTGATTTGTTTCTCCGTGCCAACAATGGCAATTTGGCTATCGATGAAGCTCAGCTTTTGCCTGATTTATTCCCTGCCTTGCGAGTTGCCATCGATCGCGAACGATCCAGGGTGGGGAGAATTGTACTAACCGGATCGAGTTCTCCGGCGCTTCTGAGGTCAGTATCCGAATCTCTCGCAGGTAGGGCGGCCGTCGTCGAAGTAAGCCCCTTGAGCTTCCAAGAAGCGATAGGTGAATCTTCGCTTCTTTGTAGGCTTCTAAAAGCAAAAGTGGGCGCACGTGAGCTTGCTTCCCAACTTCAGTACAAATCTACAATTCAAAAAACGCACGAATATTGGCTAAAAGGTGGGTATCCCGAGCCGTGGGTAAAGGACGACGATCGCTTTCGATCGCTGTGGATGGAGCAGTACGTTCGATCATATCTCGAACGCGATGTGGGACGACTCTTCAAGGGCATAGATTCAAATCGCTTTAGGCTTTTTCTCCAGACACTCGCCGCTCTTTCTGGGAGCATAATCAACTATTCTGATGTTGCTCGCTCCCTATCTCTCTCCCAGCCTACAGTTCGAGACTATTTCGATATAGCTGATGGAACTTTTGTTTGGCGGAAAATTCCCGCCTTTGAACGAGACGCTACCAAGCGAATCGTAAAGCATCCGCGAGGATACTATCGTGATTCGGGACTGCTCAATCATCTCCTGCGAATAAACGATCTCAATGGATTGACGAGTCATCCGTCTAGGGGGCACTTATGGGAAGGAGTCGTCATTGAGGAAATTGTTCGCGGGCTGCAGGCCTTAGGCACCTCATTTGACTACTATTATTATCGCACGGCAGCGGGAGCGGAAGTTGACCTCGTACTGGAGGGCGAATTCGGTTTGATGCCGATCGAGATAAAATATGGACAAAATATTCCATTAAAAGATCTAAAAGGAATTCGTGACTTTGTCGAAGAAAGGAAGTGCAAGTTCGGTCTCGTCATCAATAACGATGAAAAAATTCGTTTCTATGACGACAAGGTCATAGGCATTCCCTTTAATATGATTTGAATTGAAACACCCTGTTAGCGAAGCCAAACGTCAACAGGTCCTAGTCTTCTTCCGCCTGATAGACAAGTCCGCTGTCATTGCTCCAAATCTCAACTTTGTAGGCGACGTCATCGCCCTCTTTGATGTTTTTGGGCAAGACGCTTGGATCAGCGGTGTAGGAAACGCCGTTGGCATCTTTGATGCGAGCGAATTGCGAATAGGTATTAGGTAAACTAAGGACGGTGCCGACGCGCATGGCCATGGTTCTCCATCAGGGCTCTTGTTGGTATTCGGTTGCCTGATGAAGAACTTGAGAAAATTGCCAAAAGAGTAAAAATAGGCTGTATCAACCGGGCTGTGGCTCGGCGAATTGTGCTTGCCGCATCACGAACTTGCCCTTGTCGAGTTCGCCGACGACGATGATCTGAAGGCCCTGCTTTTGGCTGAAATCTGCCTTGTAGTAAGCCTGAATCAATTTGTCCTGCGAACGTCCCGCTTCCAACTTGATGGATTTGAATTCACCGTAGATCGGCTGCGCTTCGCCAATTTTTTTGAAGAGGCGCGTGGCGAGATCGATCGTGATTTTCTTGATTTCTTCTTCCGTGATCTGCTTGATTTTTTTAAGCTCTTCTGGCTTGTACCAGCTGCCATCGATGTCGACCGACAGGATCTTAACGTCTTTTTCTGGTTTGCTATCCTTGGCTTTGACATTTGAAATCGCGATGGCGATATCAGCGCCTTTGGTCACTTCGCCGAATACCGTATGCTTGCCATCGAGGTGGGGCGTAGGTGCGACGGTGATGAAAAATTGAGAGCCATTGGTGTCCTTGCCGGAATTGGCCATTGAGAGGATACCGGCCTTGTCATGCTTTAATTCCGGACGAAATTCATCGGCAAAGCTATAGCCGGGTCCACCCGTTCCATTGCCTTGCGGATCACCCGTCTGCACCATGAAGCCTGGAATGACGCGATGGAAGAGGAGGTTCTTATAGAAACCTTGACGTGCGAGCGTCACGAAATTAGAAACCGTCTGCGGAACCTTGTCATAGAAAAGTTTGACCTCCATATCGCCCATGGTGGTCTTGATCGTAGCTTTCAGTTCCTGGGCAGCCGGGGCTGTCTGAGCCGAAATCGGTGTCAGATAGATAAAAGGCAGTATCAGAGAAACGAAGAGGCGGCGGATAAACATGAGAGAACCCTTTTCGCGGTTGAGAAAACCTGATCCTAGCACAAAATATATTTCTCGCTAGCCCTAGTACTCATCCACGAGGCTTCGCGGAAACTCCAGAGCGCGTTCGGTCGCCAGGTCCAGACGGATCCGGCCGCAACGAGATTTTTGGGCGAGGCCCGCGGTGTCGGCCGTTTCGCAGAGGATTTTCTCGGTCGTTTGCTGGAGGATGTCTTGACTGAAGGCCTGATCGAACGACGGGTTGCGCGCGTTTAAAATCCCGTAGATCCAAGCGTAGGCGCTGGCCGCTATCGGCGATGCCATGCTCGTGCCCGACATCGTACCAAAGGTACCCTCGCGGAGAGTACTGAGAATGTCCGTACCTGGCGTCAACCAAGAGACCGATTGCGGCCCGAAGTTGGAAAAGCTCGCGAGGCGACCGTTCGCATCGTGGGCTCCGGCACTGAGGAGGCCGGGATAGTTTTTGGGAACTTCCGGATATATATCGGTGTTGAGGCTGTCGTTGCCGGCCGACGCGATGAGGACGGTGCCGCGGGCGCGCGCGAGGGCAAAGACGTCGCGGAGCGCCTGCGTATCGGGACCGCCGCCCCAGGAACAATTAATGAGGGTCGCTCCCCTATCGAGCGCGTAGACGATCGCGCGGGCGAGATCGATGCTGTTGCTCTTGCCGTAGCGATCGAGCGCGCGGACCACCGTCAAACGCAGGTTAGGTGCCGCAGACCAAAGTTCCTCTCCGCGGCGTCCCATCAAGAGTCCCGCGACGTGCGTGCCATGCCCGAACTCGTCCTGCGGCTGGGCATCCTCCTCGACAAAATCATAGCCCCATTGATCGTCTACCCAACCGTTGCCATCATCGTCGAGGCCATTACCCGGAATTTCTTCAGGCGCAAGCCAGCGTTGCTCCTTGAGCCAAGGATGATAGGGATCGATCCCGCTATCGATGACAGCGGCGTGAATCGGTGCCGGGGTGACGCCGGCTGCTCGCACGAGTTCGAGAGCGCGTGTAAGACCAAGCTCATCTCTCCACCAGGCCGACAGCATGGGGGAGCTGGGATTGGATGCTCTGGATAGAAGGGGTAGAGATGTTTCTTCACGCATCGAGTCAAAGTCATAGGGTGTTTCTGCCTCCCAAGCGATCCAGTGAGAAGGAATGGGATCTGGCAAAGGTCCATTCCATACCGAGAGTCTCAATGATTGTTGCTGGTGAAAGACTGCGGTGGGAGGGAGTTGGGCTAAGAAAGTTTCGGCTTTATTTTCCGTGTCTGGATGACTGAGATTCAGACCACGTTTGCCCGCGCGAGTGGACCAGACCATCCATCTTTTCACCTGACGCGGAAGAAGCGGCGGCGTCCAAGCGGGCAAGAGCCCGCGATCGCCGTCATCAGCACCGAGATAGACGTAGAGGCCACCGAGGCCTTGATGGGCGATGGCGACTCCAAAGTCTTCTTGAGCCGACAGGGGAAAATTTAAGCGGCTGAAGGCTCGGCCTTGGCCGAGATAGTGCCCCCAATAACCCGACACAAGCCATGAATCATCGCGCGCCAGAGAAACGCCGCAGACCTCACCACAAGGATTCAAGGGCAAACGCTCGGCTTTGTTCCAAGCGTCCCCATTTTTTTGTGCGAGCCAGACGCCATCGGCATCGGCGCGCAAGAGCAATCGTTCATGACCGACGATGCGCGTGTTTCCCTCGAAGAATCCAAAGGGCTGCACACCCGCATCTTTCCAAATCCATTGCGTCCCCTGTTGTTCGGCGGCAAAGATGGGCCCCTGCGGGCTGATCACCCAAAAGCGATCACCGCCCGCGACGAGCTGCATATCGGGGTGATAAAGCAGCGTCGGCACCGGGAGTTCGACGGCATCGTCGATTCTCAGGGTTCGCGCATCGGTGTCGAGCCAGGCATAACTGCCCGTGACGAGCATCCCGCACTGCAGGGGATAGCGGCCAGCTCCGGCCAAACTCTGTAGATCCCAACGGCCGCCGGGGAAGGCCGTGCTGCGCCGGGGATCGAGGCGGGCGATGCTGCGATTCGAGCAGGCAATGGCGAAGGGTTTGTTCTCTTGCCATTCTTTAGGTTCGGCGATGCCACCTGAGAAGCGAGGAAAAATCCGCTCGGCCGTCGCGAGATGAGTCGCGCTGCTCCGTTCGGTGTCATCGAGCGCACGCCCTTGAAAGAGAATCTTGAGATCGCCAGCGCTGAGAGTATCCCCCTGGCTATTGCTCACGGAAAAAGGATAGCTGCGCGGACTGTTCACTGGCCCGGCCCAGAGAGCCGGTGATCCCCCAGTAAGGATGAGAAGCCAAATACGCAAGCGCGTGGCGATCAGAGCAGGAGTCATAAGAGTTCCTTTCGGGTGGAGCCGAGGCCTATCAGAATTGATTTTTGGGCTCAATGCAAACCAAAAAGGCGAAAGGACATTTTGACGAGATAGCGGACAAAGCTGTCCAAACATCAGGCATTTCGATTTTATTACCTCGAATATGAATCACAAAAATTACTTGGCATATAGATTGCTTCAAGAGGTTTTAGGTAAGAAACGTAAGAATTGTTCGGTGAAGGAGTTCGCGATGAAGCGATGGGTCGTTTGTGGATTGATTGGCCTCACGGCTGCGTGCGCCCAGAAGAAATTCGAAGGCACTGCGAAAGCCAAGGATAGCGCGCTCGCCGACGAAGCGAATAAGAATCCAAACGGCAGCGGGTCGGGTCAGGATCCGAACGGTGACAATGGCATCGGAGTGGGGGCTTTCAGTGATATTCTCGACGTCGCGGAACTGCCAAAAAACAGCGAGCTGAGAGCCATGCCGGGAGTACCGACGGCAGGCGAAATGGGCAAGATCGAACAGACTCTTGATTTGAGCTGTGAGCAGACTCCAGAGTTTACCGCCACAGTAGGTCCGGAAGGCTTCGTCAAGGTCCCGGCTCAGACCAAAGCCCTCGTTAACATCAAAGGCCGTTTCTGTCCGACTATTTCCAGCAATCTCACCGTCCTCTTTATTATCGATTTCTCCGGTTCGATGGGGCCCGGTGATCCTGATCCGAATGGCAACGCGACGGTTCCGGCGACGGGCAATGATCCTCGCATCATGGTCGGGACCCAGGCAACGTGCGGTCGCCTGCTCGCAGTCGAAGCCATCCTCAATAAATTCGCACCCACTGATCGCGTCAACGTCGGCGTCGTGACTTTCGCCGGTGGTCTGATCGAATCGCATACCGCTGCTCCCCAGAACCAAGCGACCTTCAAGTCCACCCGCTTGGCTGACGCCGCGCGCCTCACCAACTTTTGCAGCTATATCGCACCGACTAAGTATCAGACCAATCCAGCTGCATTAGTGCTGAATCCGCCAGTAGAAGGGGGAACCAACTACGAGGCGGCCTTTCAAAGAGCGGCGCAGTACCTCAATGGTCTCCGCGGGAGAAAAGCTGTTTACTTCATTACCGATGGAAGACCCACGGGTATGGGCGATCCGGTTGCGTCGGCTAAGCTTGCTGCCGCCGAACTTAAAAAAGTTGAAAATCTCTACTTCAACGCCTTCTTTCTCCAGAACAAACAGGCCGGTCTCCCTGAGGATACGGTTGGTCTGAATACCTTGATCGATATCGCGGGTTCGAAAGATAGAGTCGTCAAAGCCGATTCAGCCCAACAGCTCGCGATCGAAGTCGGCAAAGAACAAACCGTACAGATCGACCCGGCCTCGATTCAGGCGACTCTCACGATCAATCCCTACAAACCGCAGGAACCGCTGAAGATCATCAGCTTTCAGCAAGATCCGAATAATTCCAAGGCTTGGGTGTTTGAAACGCAGGGATTTGCTCTCGATGGTCTCGATCAGGAAGCGGTCACGCATTTGATAGAAGTCAGCGCTGTGACCTTGGACAAGACGAAGCTCTCCAGCAAAGTGAAGCTGGTTTACGACAAGAATCCTTGAGTGGGGTGCACCACAGGTATCTACTCGGCTTTTTTAGTGACTTAGAGCGTAAGCCGCAAGAGCGACTGTTAAGTAGATAGGCTTGCAGAAACCTTATTTGCTCCCTTTAAACGAGAGCTGAATGATCTAATAACTTTTTTACTCTTCTAGTTTATCCCATACCAATCGTGGAATAACACCGAGCATCAAGCCAAATCGCGATATGGTCTCTATCGTTGGGTTTCCGCGACCATTAACGATATCTGTCATAGTTGATGAAGACATTCCAAGTTCACGTCTCAACTCATTTTGGCTGATATTTTTTTCTCGCATCACCGATGAAACGTATTCCGCGAGTGATTTAGCAAGTGCTTCTTTCGCTTCTCTGAGATGAGCGGTTTCCAAGAGATACTTCTTCTCATTCTGCGCAATCTCATCAGCAGTCATCATGCTTTCAATGTCTTTAAGTACACTCATTGTCTGCATCCTCTTCACAATCACACTTCAGACCATCATCATTGAGTAAGTTCTCGACTATGATCCCAGAGGCCATTCTTGCCCTAGTCTTGACTATATGCATTTGCTGTTTGTCCTTATCGTCTTCTGCAAGGAGCATCAGCAGAACCATCTTCCTAGAGCCATCTGGCATCCTGTAACAAAAATCTGTCTCACAATAATAGTACCGAAAATGGTTCACTGTATCTCGAAGCTCGTATAGTCCTTGATTGAGGTTCTCATTGTTAGGCATCTTATAACCATGAGGACCAAATTCCTGTACACCGCGAACTAGACTTCGGATTTGGCCTTGAGCAGACTTACTGCTCATTATCATCGTGTTGAGATCTTTTTGTGCCGGCGATTTAGCAGAGTTAGCGGGCTTCCAGTAGTCCAAATACCAATCACTCATCCCAGCCTCGTAATCCTTATCGGCTCGCGACTGATTTACTTTAGCAAATTGGTTCGATAAAGTAAATCAGCTATATAAGCATCTAATTTTATGTAACAATTTTAGGGGTTCAATCGGCCTAATTGTTCATACTATGAAAAAGGGCTTCGCTTTCAGCCCTATATTCGTGACCATTCCAGCGATAGGCGTAATGGGTCGAAAATAAGTGTTACTTGAGATCGCGGTTACTTTGATGGTCATAATGCCATTTTACCCCACTCTGTTCTTTCAGTATTGTTTTTCGGATGACGGTTCAGTTTTT
>CANJJY010000224.1 GCA_947474445.1 Oligoflexaceae bacterium | reverse complement strand
TTCCGAAGTGGGTGAAACAGGCCGTTGTGAAGTCATCCTCTACTCGCCCCATCACCAAGCGACGCTGGGCAGCTTTTCGCTCAGCCACATCGAGGATCTGGTTGAGGTCTGGCGCGATCGCTCGCGCGCTGTCGGGGCGATGCCGCATATCAAGCAGGTCTTCATCTTTGAAAATAAAGGCACCGAAGTCGGCGTCACGCTGCATCACCCCCATGGTCAGCTCTATGCCTTCAATCACACGCCGCCCGTCCTCGCTAAAGAATTTGAATCGGCGCGCCGCCATCACCAGCAGCATGGCCGCTGCCTCATCTGTGATCTCGCCCGCGACGAAGCTGCCGGCCCACGCCTGGTCGCGCGGACGGCGGATATGGTCGCCTATGTTCCGCAGGCCGCTCGCTATCCCTATGAAGTCCATATCAGCACGCTGACCCATCGTCCCCGCATCGAAGATCTCCATGCAAGCGAAGTCAGTCAGTTGGCTCTCCTCCTCAAAACCGTGACGCACAAATACAATCAGGTTTTGAAAATGGAGTTTCCCTACATTATGGTGCACCATCAGTGCGGGTCCAAGGATGAGAATACCGATCACTATCACTGGCACATCGAATTCTATCCACCCTACCGCGCGCCCGGCAAACTCAAATATCTCGCCGGTGTCGAGAGTGGAACCGGACTTTTCATCAACGATACGGTGCCTGAATTAAAGGCGGCGGAGTTACGTAATTTCCCTGTAGAATTTGGGAGCTGACCATGCAGATCATTCAAACGTCCCAGGTGCCAGCCGCTGACTTGAGTCTGCGCTTTACCGCCTATGCTCCCGGTCGCATCAATTTGATCGGCGAGCACACCGATTACAACGGCGGCAAAGTCCTGCCCTTTGCGATGGATCGCGGGATTTCTATGGAACTCTGGACCTCGCGCACCCTCGGTGCACGCGCCGATACCGTCTATGAGGTGACCTCAGACGAACAGCCAGGGATACTCCAGGTCACGCACAAGGAGTTAGAGCCCTTTATCTCCCATCTCGCGACGGGTGATCATTCGGAAGATTTGCGAGAGCGATTGCCGGAAGCCATCGGCCGTTCCTGGGCGCGTTATGCGATTGGTGCCCTCATCTGGCATCTCAGCGAGGGAAGGCAGCATCCTCTGCGCGCTCAAGCGCCGCAGACGATTCATCTGCGGCTCGCTTCGCAGCTGCCATCCGGAGCGGGCATCAGTTCGTCCGCCGCTCTCTGCACGGGACTTTTGAGTCTGCTCGCGCACTATGAAGATTTGCCGACGCCGCTGCAGACTCTCGCGCAGCAGGCCATGTACGTCGAGCATCAGTTCGCCGGAACTCGCTGTGGACTCATGGATCAAACGGCCGTGGCGCTTGCGCACAAGAATCGCTTGCTCCTCATCGACTTTAAGGACCTAGCCGCTTCAGGTCGCGTGGAAACTCAAAACGTCGCGCCGCACGCGCGCTTCGCGGCCTATCGGCCGGTGCTGATCAACACCAAGGTCAAGCACGAGCTAGGAGATTCTCCCTACAACGAGCGCCGCCGCTCCTGCGAGGAGGGTCTCGTTCGGCTGCGATCGGTGACCAAACGGAACCATCCTTCTCTCGGATATTTTGCGCAGGACCAGGCCTTTCTTCAGGCCTTTGCTCCGGATGGTTCCCAAGCCGGGATGATCGAACGTTTGACGCGCGAAGTCTTTGCGGGCGATCGTCGCACCGCTCAGAGGATCGCGCACGCGATCCTGGAAAATGTGCGCGTGGATCAAGCGGTCCAAGCTTTGGAAGCAGGAGATCTCTCGCGATTGACTCAGGCGATCAACGCTAGTCACGCGAGTCTTCGCGACGACTATGAGGTTTCCTGCCTTGAACTCGATTTGATCCGTCGTCAGGCGCTCGACTTTGCGGGGGTGATTGGTAAAGACCAGCAGTTGAAGGAGCCGCCTATCCTCGGTAGCCGCATGACGGGTGGGGGATTCGGGGGCTCGACGATTCAATTGGTTCACGAACGCATTCTGAGAGATTTTACTGCGGCCATGGTCGCATCTGATTCGCCTTATGTGCGTGAAACAGGGCTGACCCCGGGCGTCATGGTTACTGAGTTTGCCGAGGGATTGACGGTGACTAAGAAGAGCTGATGGCTGTTTTTTTAATTTTTTTAAGCAGATGTAGGGATGAATTCGACAGGCCCAGAACCCTTATGGGAAGTATTCGGCAGTTTCAAATCGTAAAGTGGATTGAGACGTCTGAACTCAGAATTAAGGTCGGCCTGCCACTGAGCCTTTGGCATTCGGCGATAAAGTATTCTATCTAACTTAATCTTGGGCAGCTGCCTTATTCTGGTCGAATAGAAGAGATAATCGTAGCCCTATCTTTGCGATTTAATA
This sequence comes from Oligoflexaceae bacterium, assembly GCA_947474445.1. GTDB lineage: Bacteria > Bdellovibrionota_B > Oligoflexia > Oligoflexales > Oligoflexaceae > Oligoflexus. Next base: position 5,154 of record CANJJY010000224.1, on the reverse strand, counting down.
ATCATTTTCCTCCGGTATGAAATTTGCTTCGAGTAACCGGCTGATGCCCCTCTTGGCTATCCGGAGCTCTAAAATGAAGATGTGTCGCCTCCAAACTCTCGTCCTGATCTGCCTCATGATTCCGGCCTGCGGAGTTCGCCCAAAAGACAGAAACCAGACCTCTTCTTCAGACATAAATGTTTCTTCTGCGCCAACGGTCGATCATGAAAGACAGCTCGAGATCTTAGCCATCGCTCGAAGCAAAGCCGAGGAGGCGAGCAAAATATTGGGGTATAGCATCGGTGAAACAGGCTGTGACTATCGAGCCTTCTATCTTTCGATGGCTCTTGCGACGGAAGGTATCTATTCCTCAGCTTTTTATGGGATGGCGCGTACTGGCTTCAAATTCGTTCCGAAAGCTGGGATTACCTGGGAATATCATGTTGCCCCTATGATTCAGATGAACGAAGAAGCGTGGGTCGTCGATCCGACGATGCGTGCGCTCGGATTGAGCGATGAAATAGTCCTAAGCCGGGCGCAATGGAAGGACCTCCTTAGCGTTGAAAAGCAGGTATTCTGGAAAGCAGAAGATGGGGACGAGGGAATACGTGAGTTTTACTTCCAGGGCTCTTTCACTCTCCTCGAAAACCTGCGTGTCCGACAGCAGGGCGACAACGCTCGTGCCCCGGCATCAGCCATGGCTGCCTTCCAAAAGGAACAAGAAGCCATCAAAAAGTCTTCATTCGCCGCTATGCTTCCCTTCGCGATGAGCGATATCAATGAGGTTTGCAAAAGTATCATCTTTCTCACGCATCAAGAAAAAGACAATTCCATCGACAAGCAAAAGGACCTCATCAAGAATTTTGAAGGTCTGGTGGCGGGTCTCGAAGCGCGAGGCAAGCTCAAGAGGGATGTGGCTTTTACTTGTAGTACGCGTAGTAATTAAAAGAAATGAGGCTCAAGAGCTGAGCCTCATGTTTTAGGTTTTCTCTCGTGAATACCCGAGGCCTAAATGGCAATCATGATGTCTTGTGGGTCAAAAAACAAAGTAGCTCAAAATTTTCGCGCCCGTCTTCAAGTTACACTGAAGATTGAAACCAATCGTGTCAGCCGAACCATTGGGTGAGTAGATATCAAAAGAGCCTGCATTTAGATTCGGTGCGCTTGTCACTGATGGACTCACCTGGCTGAGATTTCCCGATGTGATTTTCCAAAACGTACAGCTGACAGCTGGAGATCCCACGACATTGGCCGATTGATAGTAGAGTTTTATGTGCTGTTGGGCGTTGCCCGAAGAAACCTGGATGGGGCACATAACCGTGGTGTCTTTCGCCGCTAAAATACTACCCTGATTCTGGTAATAGATTTCGACACTACTGTTACCGCCTTGCTGGTAAGGCTGGCAAAAATGTGCACTCATGAATTGGCCTGCGTAAACTGACGATGAGAGACTCAGCAGCGATGCTAGGACAAAAATTAAACGCATGTCGATTCCCCTTTTGATTCTCTTCCAAAGCTTCAAACCTTCCCCGGTCCGAGCCCTTCTATTCGATAAGACACATCAGCGCTAGAATTGTTGCACCATTTTTCGCTCATAGAGCAAAGTCATGGAATGATTTGGAAAATACTACGCATTTTAAGATGACTATCAGAATTTTGGACTTTGTGCCGCTCAAAAAGTAGATGAATGAGGGAGGCGAAACCGCAGCTTCATGTGACCTTATTTAAGGACATTGGAGTCTTTACTGATTATTTAAAAAACTATTGCGAGTTGATGAGGCTTCGATAGATTGGCCTTAACCTAATTGGAACTTTCGAAAAGATAAAAAAAAGGGGGCCCTCATGAAACGAAGCTTAATCGCACTCTGTGCTGTAGGCTGTCTATGGTCTGCACAAGGCTTCAGTCGCGGCTGGGGATACGGTGGTGGATACTATCCCGGAGATTACGACGACTATGAGCCTGGAGAACCTTACTGGAGCGATTGCAACGTTTGGACCGGCTTTTATACGTGTCCGAGTACTCAGCAGACAGGAAAAGTCTTTCGGTCAAACAATTGGAATGAAGTCATGAATTCATGCATGTCCGAAGGACGAAGCTACCAGCAATGCGATCATGATACGTGGCGGGAGACAGGTACGGTAACCTGTCACCTCTAAGCCTAAGATCATAGCGATGCACAAGTTTTGAAAGCAAGGATTACCCCGTAGACTTGAGCCTCTCTGTTTTCATAGGAATGAATTGACTTTTTTAAGGATGTCTTGAGCTTCGGGCCCTAAGGCGCGAACAGAACAGTCAAAGTGGGGAATCTTTTTTTGATAAGGAGCGGAAGGAAAAGAAAAAATCGGGATTCTTACCAATCAGGGCAATTCCGTCCAAAAGGCAAAAGGCAGACTGCCTCAAGCTTGAGACAGTCTCAATTATGAAGGGGACATCGACTATCTCAGGTCGATGATAGCTGCAGCCTTTTTGCAAGCAGCTGGGCTACTCAGCGAGGCGCTGGCGTTGCCCGTCTCGCTACTAGCCTTAAGCATGGCACCATCGCAGGAGATCTTAGGGTCACAGGATCCATTCAACTCTAAGGAGACAAGGGATCCCTCATCTTTGATCGTCGCAAGAAATTTATCGTCGACACAAGTAACGAGCACATCCTCTTGAGCTTCTTCATCAGGTATTGGTTGTAGCTCACCGGCATCGAATTTGGCTTTCAAATTTGCGCATGTTTCGGGGGAGCTGCCGGAGTACCCTGCATATTCGCAGGTGCTCTCGCCTGCGGGGGCTTTCTTATCTTTTTTGTGGTGACAGGACGTGATCGCAAACACAGTGAGGAAAAGGCTTGAAAGAAGGAGGGGGGACTTGAGTTTTAACATCAGCAACATTCTCCGAGACTATAGAACGTCAACGCAAGAGACACAAAATAACCCTATAGCATCAAAGCCGAGCTCGCTGTCACCACATTGCGGCCTGGGCTTTTCTTTGCTGAATAGGCATCAATCTTGTCAAAAATAAGAGCAGTATGTGAGTGTAAGATATTGAACTTAAAGCATTCTTGTTCTGGTTAGATCCTTGCAAATCATCTCCGAGTTTTGACCCATTTACCATCGCTTTGCTTTGGAATTGTCTTTGAAGTTGGGCTTGGTAAAAACCTGAGAGGTTTCGCGAGTTATGATTTTTAAGCATGTGCACTCGATAGCGTGGGAAAAAAATCGTGGAGTTGCTGGGCAAACGTCACCAATCCACCGACCCGCAGTTTTATTGATCCATTTTTAAAAGAATCTTCTCCGAATAGATCTCGCCAATAATTCAAAGGGCGCGCAAGCGCCCCACTCCCGCCAAAAGTTTAGCGCAGAGGGTCACCAGCAAAGGCAGGAAATAATAAATTATGCGAAACAAAATAATCGCCACCACCAGCTGGTGGGGATCCGCGTAGCCACTCAAAAAGCTCAGGAGAAGACCATCCAAAACGCCAAGACCACCGGGGACTTGGCTCAGGACGCCCAGAGCTTGAGCCAGAAGATATAAAATAAAAAAAGGCACAAAATCGAGATCGATTGAAGGCGGCAGCAGCGTGTAGAGGATCAAAGCAGCGACGGTGATATCGAGGCACCCGAGCAGGAATTGAAGTCCTGCCGTATCGAGGCGCGGCACCTTCACAACCAGACGCTTGAGACGGAGATCCTGCCCCGCCCATTTCCAGCAGATCCAGACATATCCAAAACAGAAGAGGAGGAGCCCCGCGCCGAGCCAAGGTGCTGCAAACGAGGAGAGGAAGGGCAGGTTGCGAGGCAGTGGCGCCAGCGCCAACGTCAGCCCGAGGAGCAGCGCGTAGCCCAACCAAAATGTGAGGCTGTTCAGCAAGGCAATCTGAGCGATGTGCATGAGAGTCAAGCCGCCGGCTCGATAGGTCTTGGCGCGTACGGAGCTGCCGGTGAAGATTGCGTGGCCGACGATGTTACTCACCGCGAACGCGGCAAATGAGGTCGTGAGAATCGCTCGGTAGGGGAGGCGCCGCTCGCTGTGGCGAATGCCCAAGGCATCGTAGCCGGAGAGCACAAGAAAGCTGAAGAGGGTGAGTCCCAGGGCTATTTCAAGCCGAGAGATCTGCCAGAGCTTGATCGTCTGCAGCAGGCGATCAAACTCCAAGCCGGCGAGTTGCCTCTGCATCAGATAGAGAGCAAAAAGCATAAACGCGTAAGGCAAATAATGGGAAGCGCGGAGACAGAGACGCTTCACGCGCTGAAGACTTAAGATGTAGGGCATGAAACGGCTCCGCTTTTACTCTTTAGAGAGGCGGGTCGTCGCCAATTCTTGGGATTTACCCCAAATTTTAAGATAAAAACTTTCATAGCCCAGGTTCGCTTCGATATCGGCTGTTCCCAGCTGCTGCATGAACGCAGTCGTCACGAGAATAGGATGCCGAACGAAGCCACTCGGCTGAAGCCCGAGAAACGCGCGGCGGAATTCATCGACTAACTGCCAGCCCTGAGCTTTGAGTGGTTCGGCCACCGTCGCCTGCTGCTGAGAAAAGCCGGAGCGAATGCGGCTCAATGCTTTGGTTGACCCGTCACCCGCTGCGATGTTGATGATGTCGCGTCGTCCCGCATAGACCAAAGGAAAATTCATATTGTCAAAATATACATCGTTGATTGCGAGAGTATGCGTCCATTCTCGACCGAACTTTTCATTGAGAGCTGCGACCACGCCAGGTATTCTCCCCTGCGCTTCGGCAATCGGCATATGTTCGATCGCAAGAATTTTGCAAGACGGGCACTGCGCGAGGAGCTCGCGCATTTTTTGCGTCTTCCTATTAGCGACGGCAAAGCGTTGATCGTTGATAATCACAATCCCCTTGGGCCGCGCTCCATCGCCTGTGACAAAGGAGCTAGCAAGACTGGCCACATCGAGGGCCCGCGTAGCGATGTTGGTAAACATGTATCGCTGAGGTCCAGGATCTTCAGCGGCATGCCAGCCATTTAGAACGACACCCTGCGTATGGGCCGCCTTGAGGAGGTCGGGAAATTCTTCGGGCTGAAAACCACCTAAGACAATCCCGTCAGGACGCAGGCGAAGAGCCTGTTCAAAGTCCATTCTCAAGCGACTTTGGCTGCCTTCGCCATCGAACAGCTGAACCTTCCAATTGAGCTGGCGCGCGGCGAGCTGAAAGCTGCGATAGACTC
>CANJJY010000223.1 GCA_947474445.1 Oligoflexaceae bacterium | reverse complement strand
CGGTTCTTGGCCCAAGCTTCTTCGCCTTTTCCGGCGAGGGCAGGACGCTCTTCACCAAAGCTGACTGACTTCAAACGGTCTTGACCGATACCGACAGTCATGAGGTACTTGCGCACTGAATCCGATCGGCGCTGACCGAGAGCGAGGTTGTATTCTGTCGAACCGCGATCATCGCAATGGCCTTCGATGCTCAGCTTCAAAGGCTCATGCTCTTTCTCTTTCATATGCGCTGCGATCGCATCGAGACGCGCCATGCCTTCAGGAGTCAGACTGGTATCATCGTAACCAAAGTAGACGATCTCCGCTTTGAACTCGAGCTTGCCCGACTTGGGATCGACCGTAAAATCGTGTGGTTTTTCTTCCGTCTTGACGATGGGTTCTTCCATTTTCTTTGCGTCGTCAGTGCAGGCGAAGTTTGAGAGTCCAAGAGCGAGGAAGGTAGCGGCCAGGGAGTGTTTCATCATAGTAACCTCTTAAATAGTCCAGACAAGCGTAACCAGGGACGCCCGCTGCAAGGGGACGACCAAGGCTTATCTCCCTAAAATGATTGAACTGTTAGAGTGTTTCTTTCTGCCGCTTGACTGACAGGTGTCTAAAGACTCGACAGAGACTCTTCCCGGGCGATTCGAGACTTGCCCGAGATCGACGGAATTTGCTAGGGTGACCTTGATTTTATGACTCAGTAAGCGAGGATTCATGAAGCAGCAAGACGCGAGCTCACCCGCGGGAAACAGGGGCCAAAATCGCTCTTGGATCGGCTTGGGAATCTTTCTCTCGCTGCTCGCCCACATTGTTCTTTATATCCTCTTGCGCGAGGTGTCGTTGCCGCCCCCTATCGCGCAAAAGCAGAGAATTCCTGTCCGACTCGAATATAAAATCAAAGATAAAGCCAAAGCCGAGCGCGAGAAAAAAGACAAGTCCGAAGGCCGGGAAGAAGAGAAGAAGACCCAGCAGATCGTTGAGGTCCCTCTCCCTGAAACCGCACCACCTGATAGCCCTGCTTACCTCGGGGCGCAAAATCACAGGACAGCACGCGAGCAAAAAACGATAGCGGGCCGTGGAGCAAAAGCCGCTCCCCCCACAGCGCTGCAGAGCGGTGCCTTGCATATAGAAAAGGCGCCTGACGCTGGAGGACGCATCATCGTGCCCCGCAAAGGCGCGGCTTACGCCAATCTCCTGCCGCAATCGATCGATGTCATCAATCCCGGACACAACGATTTTATTCCTAATAAGAATATTCCTATCGGCCCGGTGATGGACGTCAACACCACCGACTTTCGTTTTATCGGCTATTTTACGTCGGTGAGAAAGCAAGTGGACTTGGCCTACTACGATGTAGGCCCGACTTTGCGCGACAGTCCGCACGTGAGAGAGCGGATGGACGCGCGATCGAGCGGTAAGATCCATTATCAAGGCAGCAGTGTCGTGCAACTCAAAGTCATGCGCAGCGGTGTGTTGGTTGAAGCGAAACTCAATCAATCGTCAGGCGACAAGGAAATAGATGAGTTCTGGCTGCGGGTTTTGAACTTGGCTGCGCCCTACCCGCCTCTTCCGCGCGATTATCCCGATGACGCCTTGGTCTTCACCTATTCGCTCTACTACGACCTCGTGTACAATGATCAGTCGCACACCAAGAAGTTGATGTTTTAAGGCGCTTCTTTGCACCGCGTGCAGGTACCGTCGAGCTGAAAAAGATGCTCTTTCGGTTCAAAACCATTCTTATCTTTGAGAAACCAGAGCATGGGAGCGAGGACGGCTTCGGGGACGTGTATTTCACTAGCCGTCTGACAGCTCGTGCAAAAAGTCATGATATGAGGGCTAGCCGAACAAGCGAGATGGGTGCAGGCGATGTAGTCACCGTTAGGGGCCACCTGATGCACCAGTCCTAGTTCGCAAAAGCGATCCAAAATACGGTAAACCGTGACCGTATCGATGCTTTCCTGTGCGTCGAGGCTCAACTCTGTTCTCTGGAGAATTTCCTTGGGAGAAAGCGGAACGCGGGCGGCTGCCAGACAATCGATCAAAGCCAAACGCGGCTTGGTCAGGCGTGCGCCTGATTCCTTGAGCGTTTTGAGACAAAGATCTTTAAAGCTGCTAGTCGACTTTGACATAAAATTTCTCTCGCACTGTCGATCGACGCCCACCTTACGACAAAAGTACGGTGGATGCACCTTTTTTCCAGCGGAAACAGGGCCATCGACAGGAAAAACCAGTTCCCGCCCTTTACTGGATGGGACTCAAGGTCTTTCTCAAAAGGCTCAGTTCAAGCGTCGGTAGCAAATAGGCTTTTCCGCAGAATTCACATTTGATCTCGGCCGTTTCCCGCGCCGCGATCATTTCATCCAGCAGCTTGGGTCCGAGCAAAAGCAGCGAACGCTCGACGCGATCCATGTTGCAGCCGCAGACATAGGCGAGTTCGTAGGGATGTTCGATCTCTTCGAAATCGAAATGTTCGAGATACATATCGATCAGATCTTCAGGCTCGGCTCCGGCTTTCAACTTATGCGTGATCGAACCGAGCAGCGGCTGCAGACGTTCGAGCTTAGTGATGACCTCATCGGTATAGCCGGGCATCAGTTCGAGGATATAGCCGCCAGCGATCTCGACCCCTTTTTCCTGGGGAATGGCCGAGAGAGCGACGATGCAAGGAATCTGCTGCGATTGCTGGAGGTAGTAGGCGATATCCTCACCGACTTCGCCGCTCAGGAGTTCGACCGTGCCGCGGTGAGGTTCTTTTTCAAAGGGAAGCGAACGCACCACATTGAGGTGTCCGCGGCCAAGACCTGCGCCTATCGAAGTTTCGCCGTCGGGAAGGACCGCAGCGCGGTTTTCGGCATAGACTTTCGCCTGTCCTTCGTAGGTAGCTTCCGTAAAAATGCCTTCGACCGGTCCTTCACCGACGAAGTGGAGGCCGACCGACAGACGCTCTTTCATCTGACTGGCGAGGAGAATAGCGCCGGTCATGGCCCGACTCATCAGAGTCTTGACCAAAGGAGAAGCTTCGGAATAGCGAAAGGCTTCATTGACGACCTCGGTGCTAATGACAGCGGCGATCCTCAGGCATCCATCGCGACTTAAATATTTCTTGATGCGGGCCACCATCTTCTCCTCGTGCCGACTATATTCATCCTGGCCTTATAACAGCGCTTTTCGGGCCATCCAAGTTGATTTCTTACCATTTGAAAAGACCCCTACAGCTTCCCCTAAGTTTTCCGGGCCTATCTTCCGATGCACTCCCCGGAAACAGTTTCCAATGAGGGGTACCAACATGAAATTTTTATTTAAAAATCGAGACTTTGCTCAGTCTGCCCTGTCTTTGGCGGCCGGCATGCTGCTTGTGACAATTGTGACGGCGTGGCGGACGAAAGGCGATCTTGGAATCACGGGTTTAACGCTCGGGCTGCCGCTCGGGGTTCTGCTTTTTTGGCTTATCTATTCTTTAAAGATGCATCTCGGTAGAACATCGCTCGAGATCCGCAGTTTGATGGCTCGGCCGTCGGCGCCGCGCGCTTACCAGGGATCATCGAGCAAGCGGTCGATGGATGCCGTCGATGAAAGTTTTGCTGATACCGAACATTCAATGCCCGGTAGCCTCACCTTGCATCAAGATCAAAGGTCGCGACGATTGCTCGGTCGCGATACGCAGGCTTGGAAAGAAAATCGGGGGAAAAGCCACGATTCGATCGATCAGTGGCATCGTTAAGCGGTCCCTTTGCCTAGAGATGCTGTGAGGGGCCCGCTCGTTTCGCGTTCCGCTGCGTTCTGACAAATTTTCGAAACATCCGCGCAAATTTCACGGGCGCTTCGATCTGGGGAATATGCCCCAGATCGGGCAGCACGTAAAGCTGGGCGTGCGGAATCCGCTGCTGGATATAGGCGGCCGTCTGCGACGGAAAGAACGTGTCTTCAGCGCCCCAGATGATCATCGTCGGCATCTTGATTTGGGAAATCTTTTCGTTCAGACTGACTTCCTTAACTCGGGGGTCGTTGAAGTCTTTCACGTTCTGCAGGAGATCGTGCAGGATTTTCCGATGCCACTTTGAGTTCTTGGCCATTTCCAGAAACAGGTGATCGCGCACAAACAGGGGAATGACGGGAGGGCGATAGAACACGCGGTGCAGGAAGTAATCAAAGCGTTCGCGCGTCTGAATCTCGAACACATTGCGGCCCTGGACGAACTCATGGTAGACCGAGGAATGTTCAGGCAGGGTAACGCCGGCGGTATCGATCAAAGTGAGGCTCTTGATCTTCTCCGGAATGTGCAGGGCCAGCTCAATGCTCACGGCGCCGCCGAGTGAATTGCCGAGGAGATGAAAGTCCGTCCAGCCTAATTCGGCGATGAAATCCTGCATCCAGCGGGCGATTTGCACCAAGGTATACCGATCTTCGGGATGTTTGAAGCTCCGTCCAAAGCCTGGCAGATCGACGACAACCATATCGAAGTCGCTGACCAGAAACTGGGCGGCATCGAGGAAATTCTCTTTATAATCAGCAAATCCAGGGAGAAAAATCAGCTTTTCTTTCTTCCCCTGTTCGATTTTGAAATATTCAATCGGGCGCGGGCCGGCGGTCCGAAAGATTTCGCCTTTGAGGATGCGCAAGCGCAGCTTCACGTACTGTTGAAAAATATCAGCACCCAAGCTTTCCCGCCAGGGTCCTGAAAAGGCAGCGCGGAGCGAAGCGAGGGAAGGGAAAGCCATCGGTGTCAACCTTTCAGAGATAAGAACAAGATACCTACTCCCGTAAGGGGAAAGCCGGGCATCTTATAACATTCTATCTTAAGTTTGACAGGGGCTTCTTATTTACGTCAATCTATTCCGGGATTCTGTCATGTGTCGAGACCACCTGCACTCCCCTTAGCTCAGGCGATACTACAGAGCAGGCGGACCCTCCGTAGTCCCTAAAGCAGGCCCCTTTTCACTCATGGAATAACCAGACTCCCCGTACGCAAACTCCGATTATCAGCGCCCATCCCACCCCAAATCAAAGCACTACTCCCCGTCCAAACCATCGAAGGATAAAAGCGTGGAGTCGGCGTCTGCCCACTCGCAATCAAGCGCCACCTCTGCGTTTCTGGATGAAAGCCATACACCTCTCCAAAATAACTCTTCAAGCGATTCGAACGTCCACCGACCAGCAGCATCTCCTCGCCGTTCCAAACCACCTTGTGTCCGACGCGCTCAATCACCAGTTCAGTAGCCATCGGCGTCCAGCTATCCGTCGCCGGATCGTACATGCCGCCCGTCGCGTTCAATCCCCCTTGACTGCCGATGCCGCCTCCGCTCCAAACGATCATCTTTTTGCCGGTCCAGACGGCTTGATGTCCCGCGCGCGGCGATGGTGCTCCCGAGCGATTCATCGGCGTCCAGACGTCGCGCTGCGGATCGTAGCTGGCGCCTTCATCCGTAATCTCTCGCTCTCCATCGCTGCGGCCTTGATAACCGCCCCAGATGAGCATGCGTTGTCCATTCCACAGTGCGCTCTGACCAGCGATGCGGAGCGGAGCTCCGGGCGCTGTATTCATCGAGGTCCAGGCGCGGGCCTTCGCATCAAAGACGGCACCGAGAGGGCGCTCTGTCTTAGCATCCACACCACCGTAAACGATGGCCCGATCACCGGTCCACACAGCCGTCTGCCGCGGATCAGCATCCCAGGTCGTTGGCTTCGGCGACCACCAGACGGGCGCTTTCACAGCCGTCCAGACTTTGGTATCAGGCCGATAGAGAGCTCCATCGTAAAGCCATTCGGTTTGCGTGCCCTGACTGCGATAACCACCCCAAATAAACACTTCCTCACCAGTCCAAAGAACCTGCGCATCGTGCCGCGCCGCGAGCCACTGTGGCCATTCGAGTTGGGTCCAGCGTTCGGTCTTCGGATCATAGGCACTGATACGCGCGAGCGATTCCTGCGTTTCTCCCACGTAGCCGCCGACGATCACCATCTGCTCGCCCGTCCAGAGAGCACTTTGCTTTTGTGCCGCGGCCGGCGCCCCTTCAAGGGTGATCGGCAAGGCATCCATCAGGCCCGCTTGCCAGGCGTCGATGATGCCGATGGCCACACGGTCGGCGGTCGTTTCATCGCCACTGAAATGATGCACTGATTCATGAATAAGAATCTGCGCAGCCTTCAGAAAACTATCGACGTTTTGCCGACAGCTTGGATAGGAGAGCTGAATAGCGTGAGCCGTCGGAACCTTTTCCCCCTCGCCCGGCTGCACGGTCCACGCGCAGGTCGGCTTGGCCTCGAGTTCCCAGATGTGTTCGCTCTGCAGAATGTCGGCGGCCAGATATTTTTGATTGTCGATGATCCACTCGCGCAGATCATCCTGCTGGATATTGCGCAAGGATCCTGGCTTGACCCGCATTACGACCTGCGCGGCGTAATCCCGAGCCCGCGCAAATCCGAGCCGCAACCAATCGCCGCCGTTGCCGACCCCCCAATACCCGAGCGCACCGCCCGGCATCGCCAATCCGAGATCGGGTTTCAAGCCGACCTTCATCGGAATATCGCTGCTCTGCGAGCGCGGCGCGGCGCGCGGTACCAGAGGAGCGGCCAGAGCCGAAGAGCTGAACGCTAACAAGATCACGATCAATCCACTTTTCATGTCGGTCCCTCCGGGGCGATTTTGAACAGTTGCATGGAGATGCAGTAGAGCAATTCCTTAGCCTGACCATTCTGATGTTCGATGCAAAACTTTTGCTGAAAATCCTGAATGGCCGCGAAAGCCTTGGGGAGATCGGCTCGATCGATGGTCAAAAAGTGGCTGGAAAAAAACCGCTCATTGACCTGCTGCATATCGATCGCTTGGATAGCTTTCTCCAAGACCTGCCGATGAAATTTGCGGATGCTGGCCGAAGGCACGCCGCCAGGCACCCAACCATTGGCTTCGACCGCGAAATATTCTGTGCCTTGTCGCTTGAGAAGCCCGACGCGGAGCAGGCGTTCGATCGCCAGTTCGATTTGAATCACCGGAACGCCGAGTCGCCTGGCGATCCATTTGCTGTCGTGCTTGAAATCCTTGCACTTCATTAACTCGATGATGCCGAGATGATACCAATCAGAAATAATCTTAAAGGCATCGAGCTGCAATTTGAAACGCGAGCTTTCCTCGCTCTTTTCGTACTCGTTCTTGAGCAGTCTGGCTTTGGCTTCCTCGCGTTCTTGCACGCTCCGCGCATGTCGCGCCGAGACTAGATCGCCGAAGAATTGCGCTTCGCGTTCGTCATAGCCTAAGACCTGGGCGATCTTGAGCGCGGCTTGTCGCGACAGCCCTTGCTTTCGATTCAGGATCTCGCTCAAGCGAGAGGGTGATAGCTGCAGATCGCGAGCAAAAGCCCGCAGCGAATAGCGAGGATTTTGCTCGCATCGAGCTGTCAGTTCCTTCTGTAGGATTTGCCGATAATCGTTCGCTTGAATTTCCATGTGCTGGTCCTCTCTTCCTACATAGAGCAGTCCAGGCTTGAGATGCAAGCGTTACCGAACAAACCGTTCTGCGGTCTTTCCACCCGCCGAACGTCATCTCAGCGAAACTCAGCGATCGCCGGTTTATCGCGCCCT
>CANJJY010000222.1 GCA_947474445.1 Oligoflexaceae bacterium | reverse complement strand
CAGGGATTGCCGCGATCCTTTTCTCTCTGGCAGTAGCGATCATCGACGACGCTGATATAACCGCCGCCGCCCGTTGCATGCATCATGTTGAGAACAGGAGCTCGGAAGGAGCTGGCCGCATTCCCGCGCAGAAGCAGGTTAGGGAGAGCCTTATACTTGACGCCCGCTCCGTAGTTGAGGGTGTTGCCGAAGTCAGAGTAGACGTCATAGCGCAAGGCCGTTTCGAATTCGAGGTTTTGCAAGACGGGAGCGACGATCTCGGTGAAGAGGCTCGTCACCGTGCGGTTACCCTGGCCAGCGGTCGACGATGTTCCTTCGTAGAGGGGCGCAATGCCCGTGACGTTAGAGCCATCAGCGGCGGGTGGGAGACCATCGGCGGTGTCGGTGTAGAAGACCTGATCGCGTTTGTCTGGAGTCTGTTTGTAGGTTTCCGAGGATACCGCGATGCCGACCAGGCCCTGCATTTTTCCGCCGGGTAAAGTCGTGATTTCATGCGAACCCGTCACTTCAAAGGTCGATGCGGTCGTCACTTCTTTAGACATGAGATTGTCATGAATGCCATCGAGGAGAGCTGAATTGCGATTGGGATCGATGGGGATAAAGGCAGGATCGAGCAGGTTCGCGCGCGGATGAAGGAGTTCGATTTCCTTCTGCTTGTTCAGAATGTTATTAAAGCTTCGCTTGTTTTGAGTCAAAAAGTGGGAAGCACCTGAGACGATACTCCACTCATTCCACTTGGTTTCCAATTGGGCCGTAGTGCCGATCACCGAGTCTTTGTTGATGCTTTCACGATGAGGCATTTCGATCGTATTCGCCTCAAGCTCGACGACTTGGCCCGGTTGAATGCCGGTGATACCGAGTTCTTCAGCGCGTGCTTGCGAAAGGAATACACCTTGCGAGTTAAACGGATCAGAGGTGCCGACTAGGTAATTTCCAAGGTCGAAAAAACTGGATTTGGTATCGTAGAGAAAAAATCCAGAGAGTTTGGTGTCGGCGCTAAATTCATGGTCACCACGTGCGACCAAATACTTTTCATTGGACCGCGGCGTGAGCCAGCTGGACGTTTCGCTCCGAGGACCGCTGCAGTAAACATTCTGAGGCTCGTCGGGGACGGTAGCGACTTGCCTATCCGTCGGGCAGTTGGCGCTGGGCATGTAGTCGCCGGGCGTTTGATCTGCGGTTCCAAAGTTGTCGATAGGGCGGTAGGAAAAGGTTCCCGGAGGCGCAAGAGTGGCTGTGTTTGTGTGTTCAGCATCGGAAATCTTGTAGCCTTTGCGATTCTTCCGCAGCACTTCGCGCGTCTGCTTATAGCCACCGTAGAGAAAGGCGCTGGTATCATCATTGATCTGGCCGCCGCCGATCGCATTGATTTCGAGGCTTTCACCGCCGCCATGCTGGGGAACCGACACGGAGGCCGACGTTTCAATGCCATGAAAGTCTTTTTTGGTGATGATGTTGATCACACCGCCCACCGCGTCGGTCCCGTAAATCGCCGAGGCACCGCCGCTAAGGATTTCGATGCGTTCGATGACAGAGACGGGAATGTTCGCGACGTTCGCGGCGCCGAGACTGCTTTCCACGGGCAAGCGTTTGCCGTCAAGCAGGACGAGGGTGCGATTCGCACCGATGCCGAGTAGATCGACCGATGCCGCGCCAGATCGAGTGGAAAGTCCTTCGTTCTGATCGTTACCGGTGGGGCTCACATTTGATTTCTTGAGAAGATCAGCCACGTTGGTTGCGCCGCTGCGTTCGATCGACTCCCGCGAAAGGACGGTGACCGGTGCAGCGCCTTCGGCATCGACACGTTTGATGCGCGAGCCGGTGACTTCGATGCGTTCAGTTTTCTTAGGGGACGTCGGAGCCGCAGTCGCAGCAGGCGAAGGGGCTGCGGCATCTTGGGCTGTCGCAAATGCGGCATGTGTCAGGTATATTCCAAGGAGACCGAGACTGATAGGGCGTTTTATGGAGGACTGTGACATCGGGACACCTTCTTATCGCTTGGCAGAAATAGTGCCTCACCATGCCTTATATTTATGGTGACGGCAATTCTTCTCCGCAACGGGGCGGGGAGAGATCGAAAGGCTGCGATCACGGTGAGCGAGGATCATAGTCGCAGTTGAATAAATTCTCTGTTATTTCCTCTGCTTCAGCCGGCCTACGACCACCATTCCCACGAAATACAGAGCCGCAAGAATATAAATGAGAGGACCACTGATAAAGGCCCAGTCTTTCTTCGTTAGATAGAAAGCTGCATAGGCGATCAGGAGCGTGTGAAAAAACAAGAGGATCACTAGACCTTTGGCGGACTGCTGCATCGCTTTGAGCTGGTTTTCTCCCATCTCGACGCCTTGCATCATGCGGCCTGACATCGCAAAAAGCATCTGAGGCTTGAGGAAAGCTAAGACACCGAGAAAAACAACCATAACCAGCTGCACAAGCGCTGGTTTGAGTTTGAAGAAGATATCGTTGCCGGAAAAGAGTGAAACGCTGCCGAGGGCCACGATCAAGCCTGTGTCGAGGAGGATCATTTTATCGAGGCGCTTTTCCTTCGCGAAGACATAGACCGCCTGGATAATTCCCATGCCGACCGCCAGGATCAGAGCGTAACGCGTGGCTTCCGCTTCGGGATAGTGATCCGACAAGAACTCATCGGCGGCGACGAACAGGAGGAGCGGGAGGAAGGAAATCAAAATATTTTTGAGCAGTCCCTGCTTGTTCAATGCATGTTCCATCGTATGAGTCAAATAAAGAAGGGGACCCATCGGGTCCCCTCTAGTCTGTGAAAAGTACCGGGAGGGCCGCAAAGTCCTGCAGCCCTCTCCGATTAGAAAGTCTGGTTGACGTTCACATACACGAGACGTCCATCAGCCGAATAGAGTTCCTTCACCCTTTGATCATCGCCAGGACGTTCGTTGTCATCGCGAGGAAACTTAGCGTTGGTGACGTTGAGTGCACCGACCGCAATGTTACCATTCCAGGGGTGATTCCAGCTGTACTGGGCATCGTAGGTCCGAAAGCTTCCCAATCGTCCTGCTGGTCCGGTTGAATCCGGGGCGGGAGTCTTCTGCTGGCCGGCGATCACGTTCTGCTTCAGGAGGAAGTTGCTGCTAGCGACTTGCCATTCAACACCGCTCACGATACGCCAAGCCGGGTGACCAGTTTCGTCGACGATGTTCTTTTGAGGAGCGCCTGGGAACGCAACCGACTTCGAGAAGACCTTACGGCTGTAATCAGTGGTCAGTTTAACCTGCGTGGAGGCAGGACGCAGACGGAACTCACCGCCGAGATCGTAACCGGCGTCTTCAGATTGTCCCAAGTTTGCCGTGGGAACCCGAATCCGCTTCAGACGGGCAGTCGGATCGTTGTTGTAATGCTGAATGTCGATGTCAGGCAGTGGGGTGCCATCAGCGGCGGCATCCAGGGCCTTCTGAGCATCGACGGGACGGATCACATCCTTGATTTTCACATACCAGTAGTCAGCCGACAGCGTGATGGGATCCAGGGGATCAGCTACGATGCCCACGTTGTAGCTGAGCGAAGTTTCCTGCTTCAGATCGGGGTTGCCGTAGGTCTGAATCTCAACTTCGTCCTGACGCTCAGGAATGTTGGCAGCATTGGCCCGATCGTATACGTTGGTCAGACCGATCGTCCCCTGATTGTAGATCTGGTTGAGAGTCGGAGCTTTGAAGCCTGTGCCGACGCTACCGCGCACGAGAAGACCTTGAACCGGGAGATACTTCACGCCCAATTTGGGATTGGTGGTCGATCCGAAGTCGTTGTACTGGTCATGACGAGCCGCCAGTTGCAATTCGAGCTGTGAGGTGACGGGCAAGCCCATTTCTGCGTAAACGGCATTGATCTGCCGATCACCTGTTCCGCCTTGGTCTTCTTCTACGCCGTAGACGTCGTTTATGGTCGAATAGTAATCGATCTTCTTTTTGTAATACTGATCGATGCGGCTCACACCGACGGCGAGGGCAGCGGTGCCGCCCGGCAGCGTGAAAATGTCTCCCGATACGCTAGCATCGTAAGTGGTCATGGTGGTGTCGTCATTGACGAAGGGCTCGTAGTGAGTTTCGTTGACAAAGTTCGCAGCATTGGGATCCGAAGCTAGATCGGTGGCAAAGATATTAAAAGTCCCGTTGGCAATCGCATTCTCGACGGGACTTTTCAGGAAGAAGCCCGAGGGATTTTTAGAACGCTTCTGGCTGGTGGACCGCGAAGCGCTGACGTTCAATTCCCAACCCGAACCCAGATCGCCTTTAAGGCCGACGGTTCCTCCGAGAGCATTATTGGTTTCTTCCCATTCGCGGTTGCCCCAAAGCAATGAGCGGTAGGTAATGGTGCCTTCCGTGCCTTCTGCTAGTTCAGCTTTCGAAAGATTCAAGGCAGGATTGGCTGCTAGAGCTGCAGGCGAAATCGTGAAACTCCCCGCGTTCGCGGCCATGTTCCATTTGTTCTCATTGCGTTGAGCACGCAAGGTCGTGAAGAGGGACACGCGATCGTTCAACTGATAATCGATGTTGTTGAGAATGCCGAGTTCGGTTTTTTCTGGGCTCAGCGCCATCGTTTTTGAATAGTCATAGCGACAAATGCCATTGACGAGAGATTCTGGCGGGCAATTAGGGGATGCAAAATCATCATTCTGAGTTTCGACTAAACCTGTTGCTGGGTTTAGTTTTTTGAAACTCAAGTTGATATTGGGCGGAATAGAATAACGGCTCAGCGTATTGCGAGTCCAATCACGGTTACGGTTGAAAACAGAATCGGTCTTGCGATAGCTCAAGGCGGTCAAAACTCGATAGTTCGAGCCGTTGACGCCGTTGACGTAGCTATACATGCTCTGATTGCCGCCCTTGCCTGTGGGCTTCGCGCCGCGCAGGTAGACCGCATTG
This sequence comes from Oligoflexaceae bacterium, assembly GCA_947474445.1. Lineage (GTDB taxonomy): Bacteria > Bdellovibrionota_B > Oligoflexia > Oligoflexales > Oligoflexaceae > Oligoflexus. The sequence goes on along the minus strand of CANJJY010000222.1, from coordinate 2,690 downwards.
CCTTCAAAATTCTTCTTGGTGATGATGTTCACCACACCGCCGGTCGCATCCGATCCGTAGATCGCCGAAGCGGAGTCTTTGAGAACTTCGATGCGTTCGACCGCAGCGATAGGAATGACGGAAAGGTCGACGACGCCTTGGCCGCCTTCATCTGGAAGGCGCCGTCCGTCGAGGAGGACAAGGGTGTTTTCAGGGCCGAGGCCTCTGAGGTTCACGTTAGTCACATTGCCGCGTTCATCGGCGACGGTGCCCGAGCTGTAAGAGCCGTCCACCGAGAGGGCCATGTTCTGCAGGACTTCGCCGACTGACGATACACCGCTTTTTTCGATGGCTTCCGCATCGACCTTGATGACGGTCGAAACTCCTTCGACCTGCGTTCGCTTCAGACGCGAACCCGTGACCTGTATGCGTTCGGGGGTCTTGCGTTTGGCTGGTTTAACAGCTTCAGAACCACCCTCTTTAACGACGGGATCGTTGTTCTGAGCGCTCGCGTGCGGAGCCCAAAAGCCCCCTGAGAGCAATCCACTCGCCATGACAAATACTAGATGCTGAGATCGCAGCAGACGTCTACTCACCTGAGACTCCTCACACTATAGGCCTCTTTGCTTAAGTCGTTCGGTTATAATAGGAAGCCTCCCTGCAAGTCAACGCTCTGTCTCTGTTCGGGTTCACCTGGAGCAGCGAAAGGATTTGAGCAAATTTAAAGCTGCACAAAAGTTTGTTTTTTCGCCAGAAATAAGAACAGGGGAGGGGAGGCGCGATGACTGAGGCGGGCTGAAGGACGGCGCGGCGTTTCGATATGCAAAAATAGAGTTTTTGTCGCGCCATTGAGTTAGAATAGCCGGAGTACTTCACTACGGTTTTGGAAAAGGGTTTAAATCATGACTTTAGCCAAGTGTTTCTCTGTATCATTGTTCGGTATCATAGTTCTCGCCCAAAGTTCTTCGCTCATGGCTGAGAACAAGATGGGTTGCAAATCGGTCGAGGCCCTCGAGCTGAAATGCGGTGAGTACGAAGCGCAGTCGAAAGCCTGTGCCGACATCGTGCAAATCGAAGGCAAAAAGAAGATCGATGCCGCGAAACAAGAGCAAGCCGATTGCAAATCAAAAAATGGCGCAACCTATATGCTGAAGTGCAAAAAAGAAGTTCAGAAAGCGACGACGCTGGTGAACACGCCCAAAACAGTGCTCAATAGCAATATCGAAAAAGAGCAGTTGGCCGTCGCTGATAGCCCTTGCGCCAAAGCCGCGGCGATCGGTAAAGAGCAGGTGATCTGTAAAGGACCTAAGAAGGTTGTCGAATCGATGAAGGCTAATTGCGTTAAAGATATGTGATGTGATCGGACTTTAAAAAATTTGATTCGAGTTGGCTCTGACGGGAGATATCCATTCAGAGCCAAGTTGCGTTTAGGGTCTCGTCAACGCATACCGAAGCGGTAGATGGTTGTCTGCCGATAGGTTTCACCAGCTCTGAGGACGGCCGATGGAAACTCCGGGTGATGCGGGGCATCGGGATAGAGCTGGGCTTCCAGACAAAAGCCTCCGTGACGAGGATATCGGTAGCCGCCTTTCCCCACGATGCTGCCATCAAGGAAATTACCTGAGTAAAACTGCAGTCCGGGTTCGGTCGTCGCGACCTCAAGCGTACGGCCACTGCTCGGTTCATACACGGTTGCGACGGGCCGCAGGCCTTTCCCCGCGTTGGCAAGGGCGAAGTTGTGATCGTAACCGGGCCCCTGCGCAATCTGTTCATCCGAGGCGGCGATGCGCGCGCCGATGGGCTGCGGACTGCGGAAATCAAAAGGCGTTCCTGCGACGGCGCGCAGGGCGCCGCTCGGAATCAATTCTGAATCGACGGCGGTGATAGCGTCGGCGAGGATGGTCAGTTCGTGATCGAGGATCGATCCTTGATCGTGACCTTTGAGATTGAAATAGGAATGATGCGTGAGATTGACGAGCGTCGGGCGATCGGTGCTCGCCTGATAGTCGAGCCTGAGTTCGTTGGCGTGGGTGAGGGTGTAGGTCACCACCACCTTGAGCGTGCCTGGATAGCCTTCTTCGCCGTCGGGGCTGACATAAGAGAGGGTGAGGGCCGGACCTGCTACCGTGTCGTGCGGCACGGCTTTCCAGATTTTCTTATCGAAGCCTTCGGTGCCGCCATGCAGATGGTTACGGCCGTTGTTGGCGGCCAGTTGATAGCTGTGGCCGTCTAAGGTGAAATGCGCGCGGGCGATGCGATTTCCGCAGCGGCCGATGAGAGCTCCGAAATAGGGGGGATTGGTTCGGTAGGCATCCAGATGATCGTGACCCAGCACAATATCGGCCATCGTGCCTTTGCGATCGGGCGTCTTGAGCGAGACGACGATGCCACCGTAATTGCTGATAGCCGCTTCGATGCCTTGCTTATTTTTCAGGGTGAACAGCTGCATATATTCTCCGTCTAGAGGTCGGCCCGGGGGTATTGGGATTTATAGTACGGGTGGTTTGCGGGGCCTGCAACTGGAGGGAAAAGGGCGGGCAGCCGCGTTTCTCGCTTGCGGCGGCCGGTCACGCAGCTTGAGCATAAGCCTCAACTCAAGGCCCATTTCCAACTCCATCTGCTGGAAATCCTTCTTTAAACCTCTCTTGCGCCGCCCTCGTTGAGCCATTTGGTGGAGCTAAGTATCCGCTATTTTTCGCTTTATGCTGTTG